>JAFDJC010000057.1:0-13784 GCA_019307665.1 Deltaproteobacteria bacterium
AAAAATTCGTAAAGACCTTTAATGCCATAAATGAAAAACTTTCGGAAGTGTTTCCCCGTCTTTTTGAAGGCGGCACAGCAAGGCTTGAAATGACAGATCCCGGCAACCCGCTTGAAACAGGTGTTGAAATGATGATCCAACCACCGGGAAAAAAGCTGACACGCCTATCTCTTTTGTCGGGAGGTGAAAAAGCTTTATCGGCCATTGCTTTCATTTTTTCCATCTTCCTTCTTAAACCTGCATCATTCTGTCTTATGGATGAGATTGACGCTCCTCTTGACGACGCTAACGTTTTGAGGTTCAATGAGCTCTTAAAACTTATAGGGGAGCATTCTCAGGTTGTCCTGGTCACTCATAATAAACGGAGTATGGAATTTGCCGATACCCTGTTTGGTGTAACCATGGAAAAGAAAGGCATCTCCAAAATAGTTTCGGTGAATTTTGAGCAGCAGTCAAACGCTGCATGAAAAACTAAACACTTTATTCCTCACATTTGTTTGAATTAAAAAGGGATATAATGAACGACATTATTAACCAGATTATTGATCAGGTGATCGATATATTGAAGCCGTTGAACAGAATGCAGGACGAATTACTGTGGATTGCTTCGGGATTACTTATCATTCTGTTGTTGCTGCTTTTGATAAGATACATGAAACGTCGCAAAGATGAGCGCGCGGAAACAGTGACAGCGCCGTCTTTTGATATTACCGGGGATGTTACCAGGGATGTTACTGAGGATGCGTTTGAAGAAGAAGGTGTTAAGCCTGCTGAAGCACTTCATGAAAAACCAGAAGAAAAAACCGAAATTCTTTCTTTGGCCAAAGACAAGAGCATTGATGAGGAAATCATCGGACCCGAAGGGCTGGTGGGAAGACTGAGAAGCGGTCTGTCAAAAACCAGAAATTCAATCTCCGTGGGTCTTGAAAGAATTTTTGCAGGAACCGGCAAGCTGGATGAAGATGTTCTTGAAGAGATTGAGGAGCTTTTGATTACATCTGATATCGGTGTAAAAACGACAATGTCGATTGTGCAGAATGTTGAGAAAAAAGCATCTGACATTAAAGATCCGGACGAACTCAAAAATGTTGTCAAAGCCGAACTCCTCTCCGTGATTACTGACAGGCAGCCGGAATCTGAAAAAAAGTTTTCCGGCCCGCCTCATGTTATTATGGTTGTCGGCGTGAACGGAGTCGGGAAAACAACCACCATCGGAAAAATAGCGGCACGGCTGTCGGCTGAAGGAAAAAAAGTACTGATAGCTGCTGCTGATACGTTTAGGGCTGCAGCCGTTGAGCAATTATCTATATGGGCGGAAAGGGCTGGTGCTGATATCGTAAAACATGGTGACAACGCCGATCCTGCTGCAGTCGCATACGATGGTGTTGAAGCGGCAATTGCAAGAAATGCAGATGTGATTCTGGTGGATACTGCCGGCAGGCTTCATACGAGAGTGAACCTTATGGAAGAATTGAAAAAGATAAAACGAACCATTGCCAAAAAGCTCCCGGATGCGCCGCATGAAATTCTTATGGTACTTGATGCGACAACCGGTCAAAATGCCTTGACACAGGCAGAGCAATTTAATGAAGCGTTAGGTATAACTAACCTTGCCCTTACAAAACTTGATGGCACGGCAAAAGGAGGCATCGTTATTGGAATTTGCGGGTCACTCAATATCCCGCTCGATTATATCGGAGTGGGCGAAGGTGTGTCAGACCTGCAGTCTTTTGATCCTGTCAAGTTTATTGACGCACTTTTTTTGTAAAATCTACAAGCGTCAACAGCCCCTGCTATATGCTGTCAACAATGAATTTCTAGAGATTTGCTTCCACAAAAACCATGTATCAAGGCGGTCAGGGTTATTTTTTTTAAAAAAATCGCATAAAACACTGTAAATCCTATTGACATCGAATATATCTTCCTGTAGAGACTTTAAAATAACGCATCGGTTAGTATTAATCTTATTAAAAGGGGGTAAATGCTATGACAAAGGCAGATTTAGTGGAAAAAATGGCAAAAGATGCCGGTATTTCCAAAGTTGCAGCTGCAGCAGCGCTCAATTCCTTTACTGACGGAGTAACAAAGGCTCTCAAGAAAAAAGAAGGAAAAGTAACTCTAGTAGGATTTGGCACTTTTTCAAAAGTCCGTCGGAAAGCCCGCAAGGGACGTAATCCCCAGACTGGCGAAACAATCAAAATCAAGGCAACAAATGTTGTAAAGTTTAAGCCAGGAAAAGCTCTGAAAGAGGCAGTCTAAACACTAGTATTCAAGTGGAGCGGTTTTTTCGGTGTCTGACATCCGAAAACAACCGCTCCGCTGTTTAGATCATTAGTAAACTATTTTAAATCCGTTAAACCTTCCGGAATAGTCTTCCCAACTGAGGCTCACTTTTTTTACATCTGATAAAGGAGGGCCTTCTTCCTCACACCAGCGAAGAACAGATTCGACTTTTTCTTTGTCACCTTCGAACAGGGCTTCAACAGTACCGTCCATCCTGTTTTTAACCCAGCCGTTGACTTCTCTCTGTTCAGCAGCGCGTTTGGTTTCCATTCTAAAAAAAACACCCTGAACTCTGCCGGTGATTATGGCGTGAGCACAGACTTTAGTTTCCATACCCTTGTCCCTTGAGTTATTATTCCTTTTTTATTTTCCGCAAAAGAATACCGATTTTATCCTTAATGCGGTCCATTTTAGAAGGCGCTTCTGCAATCAGGATACATTCGGCTTTTCTTCCTGATTCAACGGTTTCAGCTTTAATAATATATACACCTTTAGGAATCGGGTCCTTAACGATAATCGGTTTATTGGTTTCAGGGTCAAGATTAACTCTTAACAATTCAAGCGCCTTGATTTCTCTTTTAACCTTAATTTTGAATTGTCCGTCTATGCCTGCGTCAGCCACATCAATTGGCACTTTGATATCACTGTTTTCTCCGGTCCCAACCAGATTGAGGAATACGGAATCTCCCGGCACAAACCCCTGACCACCTATCACAATTTCCGTTTTCAACAGTGTCGATATACCAAGACGTATGATTCTGGGTTCCACTGCGATCTGTGGGCCGGGATATGCAGGATATAGCCCAGCCGGTTTTTTGAGTGGCGGTGCACAACCCGTAAAGCAGATCATGAAAAAGATCGCGGAAATGCTGACAAGCAGGATACGGCTGACAATTAACTTGTGTTTATTCATATCACACCCCTTTAATTGAGCTGGAATTTTATTATATAATAGATAATATTATTCTAAAGCATATGAAAAATATTTCAAAGTCTTTTTTTGTTTCCTGTTCGACTTTGTGGAAAGCAGCGTATCAAGGAAACGATTTTGTCCCGGGATCACAACAAACCGATTCTTGAATCTTTGAAAAATATATTGCCCTGAGCAGGCGAAATTATTCGGGCATTATATAAAAACAGGGAAACCGTTTTGTTGACAAAGATAAAATAGAGGTTATGTTTTGTCTTAAATTAACCATTTGTCGGAGATATAAAATAAAATGACTTTTGAGACAAAAGAGCAGGTTTTGGAAAAAATTCTTGCCCAGGACAAGCCGAAATGCCCCGATTGTAGCACTGAAATGACGTTATGGGAGGTTCCGTCCATGGCCTTCGGTGACGGTCTGGGATGGGGCACCCCGTATCTGTATATATGTTTCAATGATGATTGTTCCTTGTATAAAAGCGGATGGGAAAATATCAAAGAACAGGTTGCACATAATGCATCGTACAGATGTATGTGTTATCCTGGAACCGAAACATTTGAATGTATCCCAGTATTCAGTCCTGAAGGTGGAAAAGGCCAGATTATTGATGACCAGGTGCTTTTAGCTCAGGAGGCCCTAAAGGAAGCTATAAAAAGAGGATTTTCAATTCTTGCCGACTGTTACACGGCCAAGAACTGGGTTGAAGCGGTCAGATTACTTATAGATCCCTCGGAACCGGCAAGGGTCAGGGCAAAAGCGGCTGAAATGATAGGTGACATTGGAGATCTGGAAGCAATAGAGCCTTTAAGAAATACTAAATTCGGCAACGATATTATTATTAAGAGTGTTGAAAGCGCCATAAAAAAAATACATGAACGGTACTATACCCGGGAATGCCCTTTCTGTGCTGAAATAATTAAAAAAAGAGCAAAGGTATGCAAGCACTGCAATAAGGATATTTCAGACCACTAGCCGGACGGTACTGTTACAAGTTCATAATTTCTGGTTCCAAGCCCGATTTTCTCCGCATAATCAAGCTGAATCGGCCAATCTACGTATGGATAGATTCCTTTGAATTTATCCTCGCCAGGCCCTTTGTTCTCTTTCAAACATGAACCCGGCAGGGCATGTTCATTGTTCACAAGATCGACGGATGCCTGATCAATGGCAACCGGATCCTTGGATGCAACTATGCCGATGTCCCGAACAATAGGGGCGTCATTGTTGGGCATACAGTCACATGCCGGAGAGATATCCGTAATAAAGTTAATAAAAAGCGAGCGATCTTTCTTTCCTTTAAGTACGCCCATGGTGTATTCAACCATGCTTTCAAGAAAAACCGGTATAGTCTGGTTCCATCTGATCTGGATAGCACTGTTTGGGCATATAATGATGCATTCGCCACAGCCAATGCATTTTTCATCATCTATTACAGCTTTTTCTTCTTTTAGAGAAATAGCCTCACCCGGACAGCGCTTCATACAGTCTCCGCAACCGATACATTTTTTCCTGGTAACCTTCGGGCTCACTGTTGAATGCTGGGCAAGTTTTCCTTTTCTGGAAGCGCAACCCATGCCCAGATTTTTAATGGTGCCGCCAAAGCCGGAAAGTTCGTGCCCCTTAAAGTGAGCGACAGAAACTATGGAATCAGCATCTACAATTTCAGCTCCAATGTAGGCTTCCTTGAAATTTTTCTGGTCTATAAGGACAGGAGTTGCGTTTTTTCCTCTGGCGCCGTCCGCAATGATTATGGGAGCTTCTACTACTGAATAGGCAAATCCGTTCTGTATGGCGGTATTGATATGCTGAGGCGCATCACTGCGTGACCCGGCATAAAGCGTGTTGGCATCGGTCAAAAAAGGATTGCCGCCCTTTTTTTTTATTTCTGAAACAATTTTCCTGATAAACACCGGCCTGATAAAAGCAGTATTCCCGAGTTCTCCAAAATGCAATTTTACCGCAACCAGGTCTTTTTTTTCCACTGCCGTCTCGATACCGGCAGCAGACATCAACTTTTCTATTTTTGCTAAAAGGTTTTCTTTTGGTGTAGTTCTAAGATCAGTAAAATAGACTTTGCTTTTCATAACACCTCCTTAATTGTGGATCTCTTCTTTTAACAGACAGCAGGCAATTTTATATTCAGGCATTCCGTAATCATCATAAATTAGATTGTCCGGCTGAATCAATTTGTTCATTACACATCCTTCAGGTATGTCAAGACAAAACAGATCATTTTCATTGATACGTTCAGTGCTGATCAGCCGGTTGCCTTCAAATTGCAAACCGTGTATCGGATAATCCTCACAAAGCGGACATCGGTAAACCCGTCCGTTGGGAAATATAAAGTAGTTTTCAGATACGCGGGCAGCACATTCAAACTTTTCTTCGGAGCTGAGAAATACCTTCGGATATGTTACGGTAACCCCAAGATTCGCAATATCGGCTGCTGCCGCAGGGACCACACTCAGCCATTCTTTTTGTGAAAGCTGCAACCGCCTTTCTGTATCAGCCGATTTTCCTCTTATTCCAATGACCTGGATGAACAACCTTTCGATTCCAAGATCAGAAATCAGAGGTCCCATTTCCGGGAGTTCATGAATATTTTCCCTGCTGACTGTAAATATAAGGCTTGTATTGAATTTTTTTTTTACAGCATCCCGGATTCCTGCAATGCATCTGTCATATGACCCGTTTCCACGGATTGCATCGTTTGTTTGCCTTGTTTTTCCATCCAGGCTGAAACTTAAATAATCGGCATCATCCGGATTCAGTTTCTCGAGAATGTTATTAAACAGATAGCCGTTCGTATCGATTGTAATCGATTCATAGCCCAGGTGTCTCGCTTTCTTAACAGCCTGTGAAAGCTCCGGGTGCATGGTTGGCTCACCGCCAAGGAATACCACGTTTGCTGTGCTGCTCTTTTCGGCAAATGCCTCAAGCCATGATTCAATAATAGGCAGGGAAAGGATCTCCTTCCCATGTTGTTTTGGGTTTATATAGCAATGCCGGCATTTTAAATTGCACGCTGTTAAAATGTGGAAAAAAACATTTGTGGAATTTTTTGAAAAGGAGACCGTTTTTTTCAATTTCAGAGTAACAATTATTTAATTATTGTTCTTGTAATAACCTTTGTCTTTCCATCAGGCTCCGGCTGCTTTGCTTTAAGCTGCTCCAATTCTATTTTGTAATTGATCGAATCGGTTTTGGCTTTGACAAGCTCGTCGTTTGTCAAACGCAGCCTTATTGACATGTATTCTGCAAAAATCCTGTAGAGAAGCAATAAAAAATCAAGTTTGTTTTCATCAGTTGAAAGTTTATCATGGGCTGAAGTGTTTACGCCAAGGCAAACCGTCTTGCCATCCGCATATACTGAGGCTGACCTGCTGAGACTGTCAATGACCCGCATTTCACCGAATATTTCCCCCTTCTTATCAATTCTGACAATCTCGATGCCTTCTTTTTTTATAACAACCCCGCCTTTAAGCAGGAAATAGAGCCAGGGATCCATGTCCCCCTCTTTTATGATAAGCTCACCATCCTCATATTCTTTTATTTTGCTGAGCCTTAAAAGCTTGGCAAGATTTTTTATCTCAAAATGTTTTAATGCCGGAATATCCAGAAGCCTCTGAATGTTCTGCATGTTATCTTTAAGATATTTTGATTCTATCATAAAACCCTCCGACTAATCACAAATAGACATATATTTTCTTTATATTGAGGGTTGCAAAAAAAGTCAAATACCAAAATAGACAGTCTTGTAAAAGTTCTAAATATCATGAATGCATATTGGTCCATTCTATTTTAGTTATTAACACTCCAGCACAAAACAGAATCAGCAAGGCTGTTCAAGACAATCTTTTGTCAGGGACTCGTCAAAGCTGACAGGATATTTGCCGTCAAAACAGGCTTTGCAAAACATATTTTCAGGCTGTTCAACTCTAGTAGACTCCAAAAGTCCCTCTATTGATAGGTAGTGCAGAGAATCGAGACCAAGAAAATCCTGCAGTTCACCGATTGTTTTCTTTGCAGCGATCAGCTCTCCTTTTGTGGAAAAATCAATTCCGTAATGGCATGGATACCGATGGGGCGGGCAGCTGATACGCATGTGGACATGCTTTACGCCAAGTTCACGAAGCGCTTTTACACGTGTTTTTGCCGTGGTACCTCTGATAATGGAGTCTTCAATGATAATAATATCTTTTCCCGAAAGAAGCTGTTTTACCGGATTCAGTTTTACCCTTACACCAAAGTCACGCATACTTTGTGTCGGCTGGATAAATGTCCTTCCTATATAATGGTTTCGAATCATTCCCATTTCAAATGGAATGCCGGATGCCTCGGAATAGCCGAGGGCGGCGTAGTTCCCGGAATCCGGAAACGGCATGACAAGGTCTGCGTCGACATGTGATTCCTCTGCAAGACGTCTTCCATGATCCTTGCGGGTCAGATACACATTTTTTCCAAAAAATGTGCTGTCAGGTCTTGCAAAATAAATATATTCAAAAATACAGAAGCTCCTTTTTGTCTTTTGATGCGGGTTGAGGCTTCTGATTCCGTTTTTATTGATTATCACTATTTCTCCGGGGTCGAGTTCTCTGACAAACTTGGCCTGAAGCAGGTCAAGAGCACAGGTTTCCGATGCCAGAACATAGTGGCCGTTCAGCCTGCCCAAGCACAAGGGTCTGAAACCGTTGGGGTCTTTGATTCCTATCAATTCACCCTTTCCGGTAAGGAACACAAAAGAATACGCGCCTTTAAGTTTTGATACGACTTTAACCAGCGCCTCATCCAGACCGAATTTAAGATTTTTTATAAAAAGATGGATAGCTGTTTCACTGTCCATGGTGGTCTGAAAAATAGAGCCATGTTCTTCAAGTTCCTTTTTCAAAGTATGGGCGTTTACCAGGTTACCGTTATGTGCCACGGCATAGGATTTTCCCATATGGTTGACAACAAACGGTTGGGCATTTGATAAAACCGAACTTCCTGTTGTTGAATACCGGACATGGCCGATGGCACTTCCGCCCTGAAGATGATCAAGATGGTCAATATCGAAAACATCCGGCACAAGCCCCATGCCTTTGTGTACGGTTATTTTTTTGTCCCTGGCAACTGCTATACCCGCACTTTCCTGCCCCCTGTGCTGGAGAGCATATAAACCGAAATAAGTCAGCTTTGCTGCTTCAGGATGATCATATATGCCGAATACACCACATTCTTCACGGGGTTTTTCATTTCTATGCATGATACTCCTGTATTGTTTTAAAATTTTGCTTTTTATTTATCAAAGCGCCAATGCCGCGGCACATGGCCACGGCTCCGGAAACAGTCGTTGTATAGGGGATTGAAAACTGCAAGGCTGCCCGCCTTATTAAATAGCCATCCTGTAAGGTTTTGCCGCCTGAGGCGGTATTTACTATCAGTTGAATATCCTGGTTTTTAATTGCGTCTACTACGTGAGGGCGACCTGTTGATACTTTATTGATCATGTTGTTATCAATGGCGTTTTCTTTGAGGAATGATGATGTTCCCTGTGTGGCAAGAATGCTGAATCCCATCGTCTTAAACTGTTCAGCAACCAATCGTATCGCTTTTTTATCGCCATCTTTCACGCTGATAAAAACAGTCCCCTTTACCGGAAGGTTCTGTCCTGCTCCGAGTTGAGCTTTGGCGAAAGCTGACCCGAAATCCGAATCAATTCCCATGACTTCTCCGGTGGACTTCATTTCCGGACCCAGAAGCGAATCGACATTTGAAAAACGGTTGAAAGGGAAAACAGCCTCTTTGACGGAAATATGATCAGGAACTATCTCTTCTGTAAACCCGAGTTCTTCAAGGGTCTTTCCAAGCATCAGCTTTGTTGCTATTTTTGCCAAAGGCACGCCCGTTGCTTTACTGACAAACGGAATTGTCCTTGATGCCCTGGGATTTACTTCGATAACATACAGCCTGTTGTTTTTTACAGCGTACTGCACATTCATCAGGCCCACAACATTCAGCTCCGCTGCCATCGCTTTTGTTGCGGAAACGATCTCATCAATTATTGAGGAATCGATATTTTCGGGAGGAAGAACGCATGCTGAATCTCCGGAATGAATACCGGCCTCTTCAATATGCTCCATGATACCGCCGATAACCGTTTTGTTACCGTCCGAAATTGCGTCCACGTCAAGCTCTGTCGCATCTTCAAGAAATTTGTCGATGAGGACCGGATGGCCAGGTGATGCCTGTATGGCAAGTTTTGTAAAGTTTTCAAGATCTTTCCTGTTATAGACTATCTTCATGGCTCGTCCGCCAAGCACATATGAAGGCCGGACTATCACAGGATATCCAATTTTTTCAGCCATTGCTACGGCTCCGTCAACATTGGTTGCAGTTCCGTTAGCGGGCTGAACAAGTTCTAGCCTGTTCAACATGGCCTGAAACAGTTCTCTGTCTTCAGCCCTGTCAATACTTTCAGGGCTTGTTCCGATAATCGGAACACCAGCTTTAAAAAGAGGACCCGCAAGGTTTAAAGGCGTCTGACCCCCAAACTGAACAATCACTCCATCAGGTTTTTCCGCTTCAATAATATGCATGACGTCTTCTTTGGTCAGCGGTTCAAAATAAAGCTTGTCAGACGTGTCATAATCGGTACTCACTGTTTCCGGATTGCTGTTGACCATGATGCTCTCCACGCCTTCCTCTCTTAAAGCAAAGGCGGCATGAACACAGCAGTAGTCAAATTCGATGCCCTGGCCGATCCTGTTTGGACCGCCGCCAAGGATCATAACCTTCTTTTTATCTGAAAACCTGGCCTCTGTTTCAGTTTCATAAGTAGAATAATAATAAGGCGTGGCAGCCCTGAACTCAGCAGCGCACGTGTCCACCAGTTTGTATACGGGAATGATGCCGAATTCCTTTCTTTTGTTTTGAACCATGTCTTCATCAGAGCCCGTGAGCCATGCCACCTGAACATCTGAAAAGCCGTATGCTTTTGCCTTTCTTAACAGTTTAGGCGTTAACTCGTCATTGAAACTCTTTGGGGAAATCTCCGCAAGACGCTGTTCAAGGTCGACAATCTGTTTAATCTGGAAAATAAACCATGGATCAATTCCTGTATTTTTACAAATCGTATCTATCGACATTTCATTCAGCAAGGCCTCTCTAAGATAGAAAAGGCGTTCAGAATTAGGCGTTGTGAGTTTCTGTTCAATGGTCGCAATTGATAATGGTTTTTCTTTTGCAGCCGCCAATTCCTTGCCATCAGCACCAAGCCCATGCCTGCCGATCTCAAGGGATCGTATCCCTTTTTGCAGGGCTTCTTTGAATGTTCTTCCTATGGCCATGGTTTCACCCACAGATTTCATGGATGTGGTCAGGTAATCTTCTGTTTCAGGAAATTTTTCAAAGGTCCAGCGCGGAATTTTTACCACACAGTAATCGAGTGTCGGCTCAAAAGCTGCCAGGGTTTCTCCGGTGATATCATTTTTGATTTCATCAAGTGTATATCCGACAGCCAGCTTTGCCGCAATCTTTGCTATGGGAAAACCTGTTGCCTTTGAAGCCAGAGCAGAGCTCCTAGACACCCTCGGGTTCATCTCCACAACCACCATCTCTCCATCTGTCGGGTTAATGGCAAACTGCACATTTGAACCGCCTGTGTCGACCCCGATTTCCCGCATTATGGCAATTGAAGCATCCCGCATTTTTTGGTATTCCACATCAGTCAGCGTCTGCGCCGGGGCCACCGTAATACTGTCTCCGGTATGAATGCCCATGGCATCCATATTTTCGATGGAGCAGATGATTACGACATTATCATTATGGTCCCTCATCACTTCGAGTTCAAATTCTTTCCAGCCGATAACCGACTGCTCGAGCATCACCTGTCCGATCAGACTTGCATCAAGGCCGGCCTTTGCTATGGTTTCAAGATCCTCGGGGTTATATGCCACACCTCCGCCCGTGCCGCCCATGGTAAAGCTAGGTCTTACAATCAGCGGAAACCCTATTCCCGCTGCAATTGACCTGGCCGACTCCATATTAAAGGCAATCCCGCTTTCTGGAATGGTAAGACCGATCTTTTCCATTGCACTGCGGAAAAGCTCCCTGTCTTCAGCCTTTTTTATAGATTCAATTGATGCTCCGATCATCTCCACGTTAAACTTTTCCAGCACCCCTGTTTTGGCAGTTTCAACAGCAGTGTTTAAACCGGTCTGCCCGCCGAGTGTCGGGAGCAGGGCATCAGGCTTTTCTTTTTCGATAATCTTTGCAAGCACGTCCGGGGTCACCGGTTCTATATAGGTGGCATCGGCCATCTCGGGATCGGTCATGATGGTTGCCGGGTTGCTGTTGACAAGGATGACTTCATAACCCTCCTCTTTCAACGCTTTACATGCCTGGGTGCCTGAATAGTCAAACTCGCAGGCCTGGCCGATGATAATCGGCCCGGCGCCGATAAGCAGAATTTTATTTATATCAGAACGTTTCGGCATCTTGTCTGTTTTTATCCTGGTTAATCCTGTGGTCAATTCTGCGGTTCTTTTGCATCATTTCAGTAAAGTTATTAAAAAGATATCCTGCATCATGGGGGCCCGGGGATGCTTCCGGATGATACTGGACAGCAAACAGGGGATATTTTCTGTGCCTGAACCCTTCAAAGGTATTGTCATTCAGATTGATGTGAGTGATCTGTATATCACTGTCTTCCATGCTCTTTGTGTCCACTGCAAAACCGTGATTCTGTGATGTGATTTCCACACGGCCCGTCAGCATATTCTTGACTGGTTGGTTTGCGCCCCTGTGTCCGAATTTCAACTTGAAGGTTTTTCCGCCCAGGGCAAGCCCCAGCAGTTGATTGCCGAGACAGATTCCAAACATCGGCCTGAATCCGATGAGTTCTTTTATTGTTTCAACCGCATAGGTTACCGGCTCAGGGTCACCCGGTCCGTTTGACAGAAAAATGCCGTCCGGTTCCATTGCTTTAACAGTATCTGCCGACGTTGTTGCCGGCATAACAAGCACTTCACATCCGGCATTCTCAAGGCACCTCAAAATATTGTATTTTATTCCAAAGTCAAAGGTAGCAACAGAAAATTTATTTTTCTTGTTTTGCCATATGTCCGGGTTGAGCTGAATTGTGTCACAGGGAATTGGTTTCCCTTTTCTCCAGAAATAGAATGACCCGGTTGTAACGGATTTTACAAGATCCCGGCCTTCCATGGAAGGAATGGCCCTGGCCTTTTTGACAAGTGACTCAGGGTCAAGGTCTTCCGTGGAGATATATGCCCGCATTGCTCCGGCTTTTCGGATGTGCCTTGTAAGCGCCCTTGTATCAAAATCGTGAACCCCCAAAACTGCGCTTTTCTTCAAGTAATCGGCAAGGGTGGAGGTTGACCTGAAATTGCTGGGAAAATCCTGGTATTCTTTTACCAGAAAACCTGCAACCTGTATTCTGTTTGATTCAACATCCTCAGGGTTGACACCATAGTTGCCCACAAGCGGATAGGTCATGGTCACCATCTGTCCGCGGTATGAAGGGTCTGTGAGCACTTCCTGGTACCCGGTCATGGATGTATTAAACACCACCTCACCGCTAGTTTCACCGGGACCAGTGAAACTTTTGCACTCAAATATGCGTCCGTCTTCTAAAGCCAAAAGTGCCTTGATATCTTCCATACAGCCTATTATATCCAAAAAATATTTTAAACCAATACCAATATGTGTGCCTTGGCTATATTTTTATTTCCAACTTGTCAACAGGATGATTTTAGAGTGTTGCAATTAAAGGTGTTATCCATTTCTCTACTTAAAATCTATTCTTGTGTTTTGAATTGCTCTTATGCTAAAAATTTAGATGGTTAAAAAAAATCATAAGATTCATTAGAGGTGCAACATGATTATCGACATGCATTACCATTTGGATGAACGGATGGAGACCATGGATCGGCTTCTGGATCAGATGAAAATCCATCAGATCGATAAGGTTGCCCTTATCGCGCCGATGGTGGATCCCTTCCATGTGGAAGGCGTTGCAGAGAAACTGGCCCACTTTGTGAGATCCCTGCTGACAGGGTTCTGGTACCGTCTCGGCTTACTGGCCTATGAAAGCACTGTGACCAAAAGCGGTAAATTCACCATTCTTGGAAAGACTTATAATATTGATCAGCTGCCCGATAATAAAATTGTATCCCAGGCCATGAAAGCGTATCCGGATAAATTTTTTGGCTGGATTTTTGTTAATCCGGCAAAGCATGATGCCATTGCCGAAATCGAAAAATATATTTCAAACAGTGGCTGGCTTGGTGTTAAATGTCATCCATTCTGGCACCGGTATCCGGTCAGCGACCTTGACGATGTGGCGGCGCTATGCCGTGAAAAAGGCATGCCGCTGCTGATTCATATTGGCGGCAAAAAAGACAACGGAGATTATATGTGTCTGTCCGACCGCCACCCTGAGCTCAAAATTATTTATGCCCATGCCGGGGTCCCGCATTACCGGCGTTTGTGGGAATACGCGAACACCAAAAAAAATGTGTATATTGATTTGTCAAGCCCATACCTTGATGAACCGCTTCGCCTGGCGGCCTTAAA
>JAFDJC010000057.1:13801-15820 GCA_019307665.1 Deltaproteobacteria bacterium
GACGGCCCGTTCGGCTATCCAGCTGATGACGGCCTATACGATCATGGATCGATCATGGCGGAAATTAACCGGTTCCCCGTTTCCGCAGCGGAAAAGAAAAGGATGCTGGGGGAAAACTTCGCGGAAGTAGCCGGCATCTCTTTATAGAAAAATTGTAACCGTTTGCAGTGGGCAGGGTATAAATTACCCAGTATTTATTTCAAATATTGATTTTATTGCCCGTAATAAATTCTTATTTTATAACAGTTTACCTTGATTGATTTTCCAATCTACAATAAAAATAAATCATGTATAGAAAAAAGATAGAATATCTTCAAAAATAGGACTGCGCTTCAATAATGATTTACCATCAGTGACGGAGGTTCATGCAAATTTACCCGGATTGACAGGATATGAGTATACATTACTTTCGCTTCCGCTTTACCTGGCGGGACAAGCAGGTCGTTTGATTGATGATTTGCTTCAAAGGGCGCCGGTCCCGCTTTATGCGGAACCGGAACCGGTCTATAGGCTTAAAAACTGCACAGCCATGCGTTAATAATTCCAGCCGAAAAAACCAAAGGCAAGTATATTCATTATGGTCGGAACAGCATAGATAATTGACAGTGTTATAATTTTGCTCTTCATTGTTTTTAACCAGAGCACCAGAATGATTGCACAATAGAAGTGGAAGTAACCGAAGAAGAATATGAGCCAGATACCTTTGAAAGAAAGATTCCAGAACGAATATTCCCAAACCAAATGTCCTCCCATGTTGAGAAGGCATTCAACAAAGACCGCAAAGACTGAATAGTTGATCGCCCAGAACCATTTTTCAGGCATCCCTAATATTTTTTCCGTCGTGCTTTCCGAAAGCGTATGATAATAGACAATACCTCCTATCAAGAACATGAAGATGATTTCAATGTTCCAGCCAACCATGACGCGAAGAGAGGTATCGCCTGGCGTTGTCCAGAAAGCTGAGTGCTGGGTTAAATGCATGACCCACCCGTTCCAGGTTTCATTGAAAAAATCAACTCCGAATAGGGTAAGTCCTGCAAAAACGGCTCCCCAGTTGCCGGTGGAGCGGGCCAGCTTGATTTCTTTTGCATAAATATAGAAAACAATTAAAAGCAGTGTAACGGTATACCATTTTATCGTTGAAAGATCTCTCAGGCCGTTTAACGCCTGTACCGTTGCTTCAGTCATGGGCACCTCCTGTATGCTTGATATAATTAATTGTAAATAAGCCGAAAATCAAAGATCTTTCCGGCACAATCCCCGTAAAACAAGCGTCACTCCTTCTTCATACATGCGGAAAGCAGAGCTTCCCTCGGATTTGATGTAAGTCTTGATCAGGAACATGATATAAATCGAAAAAAGAAGTTCCGTCATATGATCGATATCGACTTCATAAAACTGTCCCTCTTTGATTCCCTGTACGAGAATATCCTTTATCAGCAACATAGCACCCTGGTTGATTTCATAAAAACGGTCTTCGGCAGGTGACAGGGTGAAAATGCCGGGGTCCATGATCAGGATTGATTGAAGTTCTTCGTGATTTGACAGGTATTCAAATGATTTCGCAGTCATAACCTTAAACTTTTCCACTGCGTCGTCCTTGTTTGAAATGGCGGCTGCAACTGAATCACGCCATTGTCTCAAAGCGTTGCCAACGGTATGCTCATACAGTTCCCGTTTATTGGCCACATAAAAATAGAGATTGCTTTTGGTCATTCCAACCTCAGCAGCCACATCTTCAACTGTGGTTTTTTTGAAGCCAAAGCGGGCAAACAGCTTTAAGGCTGCATCAAAAATATTCTGTTGTTTGTCTGTTTTTGTCATTTGCACCCATAACGTTTGAATCATTGAATCATTTGTTCAATTATTCTAGGCGACACTGGTTTGTCAAGAGGAAAAGAATCAGGACTTTCCCCAAAAATAGAGCTTAAACATTGGCAAACGTATTAAATTCGGTAGTTGAGCCGGATTAGCAAGTGGAAAAGCTATTTTTTGATAAATTTTTGATAAATTTTCAAA
>JAFDJC010000236.1 GCA_019307665.1 Deltaproteobacteria bacterium
GCCACCCCCATTACAACCTATTGAAAATATATGAATTTCAAAGAACCGTAATTGCCTTCTCTGTTTATATTTCCAAAAACTAATCGGAAAATATTTATGATAATCACTATAAATCTTCAAAAAAACTATGATTTATGGAAAGCAGAGATTTCTTCAAATGAATGGCAAAGAATTAAACCAATTTCGCCTCACTTGCTGCATTCTCATTAAAAATTATAACAGCGAAGTTGGATAGATAGCGATTGCGAACAAGCAAGTGGGTCGGAACATATTTATGACGATTTCTAAAGATTTATACTATCTGTTCCGGCCATTCTTTGCCGGCCTTGCCATAGGATTCCATCGTTCCAATATCTCTTAAATATTCTTTTATTTCATAACCATACATACGGTCTGTCATGCGAGGAAGAATGTGATGCCCAAAGTCGAGAACATTGCTTTCAAGATCCTCGCCCGGTTTTGGAAAAAAATCGAATATTTTGTTTGATGCAATATAAATCCCGGCGTTGGCAAGATTGTCCGGAGGGTTCTCAGGTTTTTCAACAAATGCAGTGATTTTTCCCTGGGCATTAACTTCTGCGATACCGCAGGCTGAAGGATTTGATACACGAAAAAGCCCCATGGTTAAGTCGCATCCTTGTAGTTTATATTTCATGTGACAATCGATCATTTCCCGGATATTAAGGTTGGTCAGGTTATCGGCATAGGCAATAATAAAATCACTTTCCCCTTTGACAAAATCTCTGTTGACCGATACCGTGCCGCCGTTTCCAAGCAGCTTTTTTTCATGCACAAGGGTTATTTTTAACTTGGTATGAACAGATACTGTATCTATAAAATCTTCCACTTGCCCGAAAAAATGGTGGGTATTGATCAAAACCTCACTGATCCCACATCTTTCAAGAAGTTCAATCCATATTAAAAGAAGCGGTTTCCCGCAGATCGGAACAAGGCATTTCGGCATTTTATCTGTAAGCGGTTTCAGGCGGGTCCCTTTTCCTGCCGCAAGGAGAAATGCTTTCATCAGGATTGTTTTGCTTTCCTTATCACCTGAAGGTTTTTCATATGTTTTTGCGCATATTCCAGGGTATCGTCGATTTCATTCTGGCTGCTAAGATATTCCCAGTAGGTCTGGATACTGTCCTCTATACTTCCGGCAGGCTGCCATCCAATGGAACTAAGACTGCTAATGTCCGAAAAAATATGTCTTGTATCGCCGTACCGATAATAGTCTGACATGATGGGTTCGATATTTTTATTCACAACCCTTTGCATTGTATTGTAAAAATCTATTACCGTTATTGCTTTGCCTCCGCCCACATTAAATACCCTGTAGTCAGCCTCTTTGTTTTCAAGCACAAGAAGATTTGCATGGACCACATCAAATATGTTTACAAAATCCCTGATCTGCTTACCATCTTCAAAAATTGTAGGCTGATGGTCAAAATAAAGATTCAAGGCAAAAATTCTCATGGCCCCCGAGTAAGCATTATAGAAGGACTGCCTGGGTCCCTGCACTATAGAATAACGCATGACAACAGAAGGAATGCTGTATCGTTTTCCCATCTGTATGGCGATCTGCTCCTGGGAATGTTTGGAAATAGCGTATTGATTACAAGGGTTGATGACGGTTTCGTCGGATGGCTGCCATTCAAGGACGGTTCTGCATTTTTCGCAGGTATGCTCCCAGATACCCTCAGACAACTGTCCTTCGAGTCGTATTTCAGGGTAAATAAAAGAGCGTTTCTCCGGAAAACAGTTAGGGCATTTGTACCGGCCTTCACCCATAACCGCCTGACTTGCCGCAACAACCACTTTGTTAACTTTGGATTTATCGCCCATTTCAACCAGTATTTCATACAAGAGCGCGGTGGAGACACTGTTTACATGAAAATATGTGGAAAAATCGGGAAGATAATCCTGATAAGCGGCAAAATGAAACACCGCATCAACCCCATCAAGGGCGTGCTTAAAAGTTTTTTTGTCCCTGACATCGCCTTCTATAAACTCTGCTTTGGAATTGACATAGGATGGTTTACCTTTTGGGTGAACTGTTTTGTGAAGGTTGTCAAGAATTTTTACTTTATGACCTTTTTGTATAAGTGCATCAGCCGTGTGAGAGCCGATGAATCCTGCTCCGCCTGTCACCAGTATTTTCAATGTCTAGCCCTTTTCAATTTGTTGGTTCAATCTGCTGATTCTATTTGCTGGAATATGATCTGTCGTCAAATATGATCTTGCTTCCGTTCTCCTCCATCATAAAAGGAAGTTCCCTGAAGCCTTTTAATGCTTCAAAGACTGAATTCTGATTTTCACGGGGTACAACAAGGAGAAGAAATCCGCCACCGCCCGCGCCTGCGATTTTCCATGCAAGGGCGCCGGCATTACCGGCCTTTTGGCACATGTCGTTGATTTCGTTATTGGAGATGCCGTTAGCCATATTTTTTTTTAGTTCCCAGTTTTTTAAAAGAAGATCTCCACAGGTTTTTATATCGTTCTTTTTCATGGCCGCAGTAAATGGGTCTACAAGATCGACCATCTTTATCATTGCTTCAAATTTGTTTTCATCCAATAAATTTTTTTTCTGTCTGGAAAGAATATTGTCGGCTTTTCTTGTAATTCCTGTATAGTAAAGAAGAAGAGACGATGAAAACTTTCGCCTTGCCGCCCTGTCCATTGCAACCGGTATTCTCTCAGTTTTATCACCTGATGAAAATATAAATTTGTTAACGCCCCCGTAAGCTGCTGCATACTGATCCTGCCGGCCGATCGGCTTACCGAGAACGTCAATTTCAATTCTGCAGGCATCCATGGCAAGCTGTTCTGCCGTCACCAGTTCATTTTGGTATGCATATAACGCATGTAGCAGAGCCACAGTTATTGAACTGGAACTTCCGAGCCCCGAACCCTCGGATGGGATATCTGCCAGAGTTGTAATCTCAATCCCTTTTTCAACACCTGCGATCTTCATTGCCTCCCTGACGAGATCGTGCTGTATGAGAGCCCTGTCTTCCACGCATTCCTTTTGAGAGTAATTGATATAAATCATATCGTCAAAGCGTTCTTTGACAATGGCATAAACGGATTTATCAATTGCAGTACAGACAACTCCACCATTCCGCTTTTTATAGAAATCTTTCATGTCGGAACCGCCGCCGACAAAACTGATTCTAAGAGGTGTTTTTACAATGACCATATTATGTCCTGTTTTTGATGGTTTTTTAAAGTATTATTCCGGCTATCATGAAATTACGGTCTGTTTCAAGAAACAAAATGTTTTTCCGGGTTTTTCCGGGGTTTTTCCGGGGACAGTATATCTATTTCATGCAATAAAATAGATATACTGTCCCCGGAAAAAATGCCTTGACATTACAAGATATCAGACTAAAATGATTTTTCAAATTAATTGAATGGTTCATCAGAAAGGGAAAATAAGTTATGCACCTCAAAAGAATATGTAAATTTGCCTTTATTTTGCTGATTTTTTTTGTATTGCCCGGTGTCGCATTTTGTGACCAGGACAACTCTCCTGCCACATTTCCGAAAATCCATGTGCCTGAACCAAAATATGAATTTAAGACGGTAGTGGAAGGGCAAAATATCATTCACGGTTTTGTTATCCAAAATAAAGGAAGTGCAATTCTTGATATATTAAAAGTAAAACCCGGCTGAGGTTGCACTGCTGTCGATTATACTCGGCACATCCCTCCTGGAGAAGAGGGAAAAATTACAATAAAAGTTAATACAAAGGGTTTCGGTGGTAGAAAAGTCAAAAAAAATATAAGGGTCTATACAAACGACCAAAACCAATTAAAACTTGCACTGACGGTGACCGGTGAAGTTAAAAAATTTGTTACGATTACACCGTCCAAGATAAGACTGACAGGTCCTGTTGGAGTTCCGCTCATGACTTCAGTAAACATTATTCCTGAAAAGGAGTATTTGTTTAAAATTCTAAAAGTTGAAGCAAAAAACGGAAAATTTGTCGACTTTGAGTTGAAGGAAACAAGTAAAGAAAAAGACCTTTCATATATGTTAATCGTTAAAAACAAAAAAAACGGTCCGGGCCGATATTATGAAGTTCTTAAACTCAAAACCGACAGTAAGATTCAGCCGGAAATAGACATAAGGGTTTATGGTAATATTCTGGATCAAGATTCTAAAAAAGCACTGAAAAAAAAGAAAACACCTGGTAACACACCGGAAAACAAGAAAAATTAATGAGTATTAAGGACGTAAAGGCAGTAGTCTTTGATTGCGACGGCGTAATGTTCGATACAACCCAATCGAACAAGGCTTATTACAATCAAATTCTTGCTCATTTCAGAAAACCTCCGATGACGGATGAACAATTCCATTTCATTCATATGCATACAGTTGATGATTCAATTGGTTATCTGTTTACGGATCAAAAATTGAGGCTTGAGGCTGAAAATGTCAGAAAGGAAATGAATTACTTGCCTCTGATAAAATATATGGAGATCGAGCCTTATCTTAAACCATTAATAAAAAAATTGAGGCCTGCTTATAAAACGGCTGTTGCAACCAACCGGTCGGATACCATGAAAGGAGTGCTGTCAGAACATGGGTTAGACGGGTATTTTGACATTGTCATCTGCGCACTTGACGTTGAAAACCCCAAACCGCATCCCGAGGCACTTTTGACGATTCTCAATCGTCTAAATATTTTATCCCATGAGGCAGTTTATATAGGTGACTCGGAACTGGATGAAATTGCGGCCAAAGAATCGGGGATACCGCTTATCGCATACAACAATCCGTCTCTTTCAGCTGCGTTCCATATTCAAAATCTGAGGCAGGTGGAGGAAATACTGGGAATCAATGAGAAGCAGTAAGGCTTTTATATTTCCAGGACTTTCCCCATTTTTTTTATACTTCAAATAAAAATGGCTGTCGCTTACTCGGGTGGCCCAGACAACTCGTTGTCTGGGTGCGCCAGCACAAGAAGCCTGCAATAATCGGAAATAAACGATTGAAGACAGACAAACTTGGAAAAATCAAAATGAGA
>JAFDJC010000237.1 GCA_019307665.1 Deltaproteobacteria bacterium
GTCACGGCGATATGTCCTGCTAACTGAACAAGATATCGTCTGGAGAAAAAACCTTTAACCCCCTCCTTTTAAACTGATTAATCTGGTTTATTTTTCCAAATGCGGTTACCCTGAGTTCAATTGAGGAATTCGTAAAAAGTCGAATTCATCAGGTTTCAGGTGTTAAGTTTTATGTTAATGATATTACCTGATTTAACAGATACTTAAAACGTTTCGCAAAAAGCAGTTTTTGACTTTTTACGAAACCGTCTTAGCTGACAATTTGCTTTTTATAACATGTACAAGGTCATCGTGGCCCTGCGCTTTTAAAGGCTCAAGCAACTCACGGTAGAATGATTCACGGTGTCTGATTGTGATACTAAAACCGGATAAAAGATCCGGTGAAACGTCATTTTCAACAAAGGCCTCTGTTTTGTCGAGGGCACCAATTGCCAAAAGCCCAAGCATGGTTCGGACGCATTTTTCACACTTCCCACAGTTCATCCGATCCTGAACATTTGCCAGGCAGACCCTGATATTGTTAAGCGCAACATCCCAGCCAGCGACTATTCGCAGCTTGTCCAACCTGGACAGAGAAAGATCTCTATGCTTGATTCTCATATCAAAACTGGAATACTCCGGATCCAGCATGGGGTGTGACCCGCAGGGAACTAAATTGGGGATATCATAAGATGAGGCAATATATACCAATTCCAGCCTGGATGCAAAGGCGTGAGCCACAGATGCGAGCACGGCCCCGAAAAATTTTTCCAGCCAAAGTTTCCGTTCATCACACAAATGCCTGATGTTTGTGTATATGGGAATCAGATTGACATTTGCGTCTTCTACCACCCGGGACATTGCAGTTTTAGCCCGTTCAAATACGTGGTATTTCATTCCCCTTTGTACGACACCCCCGATATCAAATCCGTGAACAAAGAGACAATCTTTAATGGTCCCAGGATGTATTTCAGGATAGGTGAGTTTGTTTGCCCTCAATGCCGCGAGAGAATCTATTCCACCAGACAAGAAAAGGCCTGCCCGCTTTTGCTTTTTCACGTATTTTACAGAAGAACTTGTCTTTGCCTCGATGGACAAAGGGTGTAAGTGCCCGCCCGACCATTCCTTTATAAGGGACATGACCGTTTCAAGGCCCTCTTTAAGGCCGGGGCATATCGCAGCGTCCAGAACAATACGCTTTTCACCAAAATGCATTGCAGGAATGAGGCAGCCCACAAGAAACGCATGTGGATTGCACGAAATATCTTCAGCAAAAGGTTCTTCGGTTTCAATATATATATCTTTTCGAGGCTGATCGCAATCCTCCCAGATTACGGTTGCAGCCACACGCACTCGTTCTTCTTTCTTTATTGATTTGAGATTCGATATTTGCATGTGGTTTTTTTAAATAATTACTTTTTGTGATAGGTGCTCACGACGTATTCAACAATTGTGGAAGCAATGTCAAGGCCGGTGGCGGCTTCCATTCCTTTGAAGCCCGGGGAATAGTTTACCTCAATAATCATGGCCCTGCCATCTTGATCAACGATTAAATCTATCCCTGCGATTTCAAGGCCGACCGCATCTGTAGCTTTCAGCGCAATCCCCTCAAGTTTTGTTGGCAGATCCTTGCTTCGGCTTTCTTTGTTCAAGTGATAGTTGGCTCTGAAATCTCCTTTCTTAGGTTTCAGTTCCATAGCGCCCGCTACTCTTCCGCCTACGACCAACACCCGTATATCCTGCCGCCCCGCCGGAGGGATAAATCGTTGCACCAGCAGCCCCTTTCGTTTGTCCATGTGTTCGTGAATGGCCGAATCTAAGTTTTGCCTTGTTTTTACCAGGATAACCCCTTTTCCCTGGCGGCCACTGGCTTGTTTAACCACCACAGGATAGCCCTGCAAGCTGGCAAGGGCTTGCTGGAAACCCTCTGGTGAATTGACGAAAAAAGTATCAGGAACCGGAATCCTGGATGCTGCAAGGGCCTGCAATGTGTGAAATTGATTTTTGGCCAGGCGTATGGAATCCAGGTCGTTCACAACTGGAATTCCCATCAGGCTGATATGATGTATCAAAGCCAGGGAAGAGTCTCCCACTGTAGCACCCTGCCTTGGAAGCACAACATTTAAGGATTCAATGTCCGGCTGTCCTGCAACCCCTAACTTACCCTCCACAAGACTTGGCCACAACCTGTAAGGATGAACTAAAATTGCTTTGTGGCCGTGCTGAACGGCTGCTTCGTCTAAACGTCTGTTTGGATGATAATCACTATCCCTGACTGTAATGATTCCGATGTTCATATTACAGACCTCGTCATCAATCATTAAAAAATCGCGGCGAGCCCTTATGTGACGCAGGATTGCATAATAATTGGACACTGCACTCAAGCTTCAGGTGTCGGGTGTCAGGTGTAAGTAGTAAAAAAGCGAGAGCCAGCCTGAAACCTGACACCCGACACCTGAAACCTATGCTCCGAAAAGGCTTTACTACGCCCGATAATGTCTAAAAAAAGACCTATTTTCCTAGCCTTTTATGAGATCTGTATTAAGGTCAATTCTCAATCATCCATTCCGGCATCCAGATCCCTACCTGTTTGCTCATTTTTTCACTGTAGTAACTGGCCACCTGCCTTGTCCGGTTTCGTATAGCAATCTTTTTGGTAGCCACATTGTCCTCACTGATAATGGAAAAAATCTTTCGGTCTTCTGCTCTTGAAGTCAATCCTTCCAGAAGTTTGGTGCCTATGCCCAAGCCCTGATATGCAGGCATAACGGAGGTATATCCACGCTCTAAATAACGATTCAAATCAAGACCGGATTGTTTTTTTACCGCCTCTATATACTCAGGTCGGGGACGCTTAAGGCAGGATGTTCCCACTATGACTCCTTCTGCTAATACATAGCCGATTAAAAATGCCCGTTCAAGGTTATAGTTTACCAACTTTGTCGCAACCGACCCTCCGGCCTCTACCATGCGACAGATTTCATCCAGATATCCCTCCGGAAGCTCATCAGGTTTCACGAAATAAAACTCGAGGTTATGACCTTTTCTGTAGATGGAGTAACCGTCGTCGTGCACTATAGTTTCCTTTTAGCCGGTATCCACGCCATCGCAAAACAATTTAGTAAGCGTTCACAGACATTGCATCTGCGCACGCTCAGGGCAACCAGCATAGCAAACTAAAGCTGATCGCCCTGATCACGCACATATGCAGCACATCTGAACACATACAGGACTAAGCTTGTGCAGCCTTTTAGTTCCGAATGGGCGTGAGGGTATACAATTTAAAACCTCCAACCCGTAACCTGAAAAGCAACATCGTATCTTTGCATAATTGTTGGCATAATTATTTACCCTTTTAAAACCCTGGTTTTTAGTGTAGGATAAATCAGTTTGAGAAACTTGGGCAATAACAATTAGAAACATAACAGCATTAATTAATAATATCAAATAAATCTATCGGAGTGTTTTTAGGAGAGAAGGTGCCATGAAAAATGTACTCAAGAAATCATGGAAATTATGTAGCCTCTTTATCATTATGGCCATATTATTTACCTCCCTTTGTTCTCCATCTATGGCTTTTGAAAAAGTTTACCGCAATTCTCTGGGCATGGAATTTGTCCTGATTCCGGCTGGAACTTTTATCATGGGGAGCCCATCGAATGAATCCAAAAGAGGCTATAGTGAAGTCAGGCATCAGGTTGTGATCAGTAAACCTTTTTACATGCAGACCACTGAGGTTACTGTAAAACAGTGGAGGGCTCTCATGGGTAAAAGGTTTTTCAGCAGAAAAAAAGGAACGGGTAACATGCCGGTTGAAAGGGTCTCCTGGAACGATTGCATCCGTTTTATTAAAAAATTAAATGCTATGAGTCAAGGGTCATATCGGCTTCCCACAGAGGCGGAATGGGAATATGCATCCAGGGCAGGCAGCTTAACTGCCTATAGTTGGGGAAAGACAATCGATTGCCAAAAGGCCATGTATAGTAATAACAGCTTAAAATCAGGAGATTGCATTGATTATGTGAAAAAAAGAGGATTGCGCGCAAATGGCCCTGCTCCGGTAAAGAGCTACCCTCCCAATGCCTGGGGCTTGTACGACATGCATGGCAATGTCTGGGAATGGTGTCAGGATTGGTTTGGGGATTATTCTGACAGTACTATGCTAAACCCTGTTGGGCCTTATTCAGGAACCAAGCGGATACGCAGAGGTGGAAGCTGGTATAAATATGGACATTCATGCCGCTCTGCCAACAGGAATATGGGCCACCCTGCAAACAGGTTGCGAACTACCGGCTTTAGACTTGTCAGGGAAACCCAGTGAACGGTTACACAGGACTTAGAGGTAATCAATGTTCAGATTGTTAGGGAAATGGCTTAGTATTTACGAAGATGAAATTGAACTGTTTCTGTGGACCGCAGCTCTCCTTTTTTTCGTACGAAGCTCTGGTATTCTTCTCAATAACTATGCAGAGACTGCTTTCCTTAAACGTTTTGGCGTTGAGTATCTGCCTGCTGTTAATATGATCAATGCTGTAGCGACCTTTTTTATCATGGGATTTATGGCCGCTATAATGGGTAAAATCCCAGGTAGCCGTTTATTATTCTATCTCTTTTTATTCTGCGGAAGCTCAGTAGCAGGGCTCCGTTTCTTAATACCCTTTGACATTGACTTCATATATCCTGTTTTGTTTATGTTGAAGTCTCAATATGAGGTGTTGCTCGCACTTCTCTTCTGGAACCTGGCAAATGATCTTTTTAACACAAGACAATCAAAACGCCTGTTTCCGCTTATAACAGCAGGCGGAGTTCTGGGACAGATAATCGGGAGTTTTGGAACCCCTGTTCTTGCCAGAACCATAACCTTTGATAACCTCCTGCTGGCCTATATGGGCGTGACTCTGCTTGGCGCTATTGTTGTAAAACGCATGGGTGTGAGCTTTCCCGCACTCCTGCTTTCCGACAAGAAGGCTAAGAAAACCAAATCCCGAACCCCAATGCTTGAGGAATTTAAAAAGATTATACCGCTCTTGAAGGAGTCCGTCCTGGTATATGCCGTTAACGAACAATTTGCCACTGAAGCAACAATGATCCAGTTTTTTAGTTATTTTCGAGGGGTCCTAAACATCATCAGTCTTATTATTCTCCTGTTCGTAGGTAGGATTTATGGCCGCTATAATGGGTAAAATCCCAGGTAGCCGTTTATTATTCTATCTCTTTTT
This sequence comes from Deltaproteobacteria bacterium, assembly GCA_019307665.1. GTDB lineage: Bacteria > Desulfobacterota > Desulfobacteria > Desulfobacterales > SURF-7 > JAFDJC01. The sequence goes on from JAFDJC010000237.1 coordinate 5,199, forward strand.
ATTCTGCGGAAGCTCAGTAGCA
>JAFDJC010000238.1 GCA_019307665.1 Deltaproteobacteria bacterium
AGGATTCAAGGGTTTGTTTTCTAAAGACTTTATCAGCGCCTTTAACATTCTTTCGCTTTCTGCTATATTAGAAGGAATAGACACAACCGATCTTCTTATCGGAGAAGTTAGACCGTGTCTTGCTGCCTTTGGGAATGTTGCGATTATTCTATATATCTCTAAACAGAGTTCGTATGACTTTTGCCAGACCTTCAAATCTTTGTAATTTTTTAGCATTTCACTCGAATCCTTGAATCCTCGACCCCTTGTACCCTCTGGGATCACACCTGCTCAATTGAAGATAACCCAATTTTGCCTTAATTAACACCAACTAATCGAGAGATGATCCATATTTTTTAACATTCCTATTGCTCCGCTTTACAAATTTCCGATTTTAAATCTAAGTATTTTTCCTTTAATTCATCATTTCCAAAATCAGGATGCAGCACCAAAGTAATGGTTAAAACATCGCATGCTTTACTATTTTCCCCGATCCTGGTGAGGGCCAGTGCAGTTCTGTATCTGGATTCAAACCAGTGATAAGTACCTGCCTTTACCCCGTCCGAAAATCTTCTCCAGATCATAAGGGCATCTTTCCACTGCCCCTTCTTCTCATAGAGTAAGCCAAGGCTGTAAACTGCATCGGCTGACAGGGAATTTTTTTTAAGTATGTCCTGGTATAACGCTTCGGCCTTGTCCAACTGATCCTTATTGATGTAAATCTCCGCCATACTGAGTTGAGCTAAATCGCAATATTGATTATATTGCGGATGCTCACATGAAATTTTATACAGTTTACGATAAATCATTAGCGCCGTTTCCCAATACCGGCCGGCGGCGGTTTTTTCCCCTTTGCTTTGCAGCTTTTCCGCTTCATGATTAAATTTATCGGCCAGATTACGAAGAACAGCATATCGATCCGAATCAACCGGCGAAACAGCTATAAATCTATCAATCTCCTCTTCAGCTTCTGTTAGCATCCCAAGCCGGTGATAGCACACGGTTCTCAAATACACCGCTTGTAAAAAAAGCTTTTTCTGAAGGGGGAATCGGTTCTCGAAGCCTTTCAGCGTTTTCACACTTTCTCTGCAAGCACCGTCCGGGCCAAACGTAAGCAGGTTTGCCTTAAGGATAGCCATGTGAGGCGCAATTTCCGTTTGGCCCACCGTCTCTTTTTGCTTGAGTCTAACGGATTGGCAAGATTTCAGTAACCCGATCCCGTCATGATATATCTTCACGGCCGCTTTAGATTGACCCTGCTCTCTTTTTTCGAGTGAATCCAGCTTTTCAATATAAGATTGCAGGACGTAATATTTGGCTTTAAAATAATTTGGGGAATCTTCATTGACACGAGAATATTCAGTTACAGCCAGACTGTTTTTCCCCGACTTTTGATAGTGCATTCCAAGTGTGAAGTGGGCCTCACTCAGGTCCGGACAGGTACCGCTGCATCGTATTAGATAAACCTTAATGGAATCAATATATTTTCTGTATGTCCTTTCTGTAGTATTTCCCTTGTAGTTGTTAGCGGCAGCCACATAATACAGGGGAACGGCCTGCTTAATTAAGAAAGAGTCCGGAAATTTTTTGTGAAAATCATCAAGAAACGGAATGGCTTTGTTCCATTGTTCTTTTTTACAGTAAATATACGCTGTGCGAAACCATACACCATCCATGCGATCGATGAGAAATGAAGGAAAATCAGCGTGGAGTGGTAGATAATAATGAAGTGCCTTGTCATAGTTTTTCTGATCAAAAAACAGGTCACCGATCGCGATCGATGCAACCGGCCCCAAATCGGCATATGATAGATCTTCCAACCGGTCCGCATTCTCCTGTGTGTAACGATAAAACTCAGCCACGCCATCAGGGTTTATCGCCAGCGGTTTCAATTCGTTAAAGATACGTTGATTATGTTGGCCAAGTGTCTTTCGCCCCTTTCTGCTTTCCGCTTCCTGTTTTTCCAAAAGGGCAACCAAAACTTTAAACCTCAATCTGTTTAGACCAACGGTTATCTCTTTGGAAATTTTTTCTTTGGGGAAATCCTCTTGAATTTCATCCAGACTACGTAGTGCCGTCCCAAAATTTCCGGTCTGATAACTAATCCGTGATTCTTCGTATACGCATCTTAAATACAACAAATCATCTTTTCTTATTTTTCCTTTTACCGATTTAAGATCATGCAAGGCCTTCTCATATTCTTTCATCTGTCTATAGCATAGTCCACGCCCGAAAAGACTTCTGGCAATAATGGAATCTTCCTTGAAATCGATAAACGCACGGGAAAAGCCTTTGATCGCTTCATCCAGCATAAGGTTTTTCATGGGGTCATTTTCAGAAAATAACAGACTGCCGTAATATCCATTCCATCCGAGCCAGTAGCTTGATAAGGAGATTAAATACTGCGGGTCCTGCCATTCGTGAGATTTGAAAAAGGCCGAAGGATCTTCCATTTTGTCAAGGGCATTTTCTTGAAAATTCCATATGATCTTTTCATTTAAAGCCAGTATTCTCTTTATGACATCCCGGTTCATCAAAAATATATTTTTTTCTTGCTTGGCAGCAGCGGTTATCTTTGAGGTGTTTTTATGGAGGGAAACAAGCTTGCCGGCACACTCTCCTGATTTTGTAAGGATTAGTTTTTGAAAGCTGAATGTGGCCTTTTTTTCCTCAATAGCCGCTGTTAAGCTATTCGCAAGTAATTCAACGGCAGCATTCATTTCATCAAATGACCTTACCTGACTCATATCAAGCCGGTTAACAGCTTTTAAAAAAGAGGAAGCATTAATTTCTAAATTAGGATAGCAGATTACGAGGACTGCGATTAAAACAGCTGTCAGCCTTTGGAGTCGTTGAGTTTGAAATTTCATATGCCACGGTTTTGAAATGGTTTCGATGGTGCATAAATGTTAAGGCTTATTATGCCCGGTTCGGTTTAGTGATCCGGCTTATAGGCTTTATGCGGAAATACTGAAAACGAGATTCTTTTTTTTTGATTTTAAGCACATATTGTATACCCCAATAACATGTTTATAGGGAACGTTGTTATTCGGTTCAATAATGATTAGAATTTCTTCCGGCAGTTGATCAAGATAGTACAAAAGATCTGCATAGCTGAAAACAACTCGCTCCTGCAAATAGATCTTCAACTGAGTGTGTTCTTTAATCATTTTTATCCGCAATCTTACCGTTTCATAGTCCTGTGGAGATTCATCACTCTCCTGACTGCTAATCTGAGGAAGCCGATTCGCTAACACACCCTCAGGTGTATAAAAGTTGATCGTCATCAAAAAGAAGATCATAAGGAGGAATATAACATCAATAAGCGGCGTGATGTTAATTGAATTCCGGTTTTGAAAATTCATTTCCCGGCGTTTAAGTTTCATCGTTTAAGTCCTTTTGAAGCGGTTCCGGCTGTTCTTTCAGCGTAGAAAATTCTATCTTGCTGATACGAGCGAGGGACAATTTATGCATGACCTGCTTAATCACTTCATACGGGACATTCTCATCTGCTCTAATTTGTACCGTAATGTCTCTTGGGTCATCATATTTGGTTTTGAAAATAGCCGGCAGGTTGCGCGCATGAATTTTTTTTCTTTCCAAAAAAATCATACCTTCTGATTTTATGACAATCGGGACTTTTAAGCGTTTATCTACATGGCTCTCACCGGCTTCATCCGCTTTTGGCAGATCTACCTTTCTAATATGCATTTCAGAAAAATTTATCATGATGATAAAAAATATGATAATTAGAAAAACAACATCTATTAGCGGCGTCATATTTACCGCCATGGCAGCCCAGGTTCTTTTTCGATAAGCACGCATGACTATTTCTCGTTTTGATCGGATTTAAACAAAGACACCAGTTGTTCGGCTTCCAGCGCGGCCTCACCCGTATATTCATCAATACGATTCCTAAAAATCGCGTAGCTGTAAAGAGACGGTATGGCGACAATAAGCCCCATACATGTCGTAATAAGCGCTTCAAAAATGCCCCCCGCCAGTTGTTTAGGCTCGATGGCGCCGGCCGCATGCGAAATCTCATTGAAACACCGAAGCATGCCGATAACCGTTCCAAGAAGCCCCATCATGGGTGAAATATTGCCGATAACATTTAAATGCTCGATTTTTCTTGCAATGCCGCTTGCGAGCGCTTCACCGGCATCTTCCATTGCCTTGATCATCGATTGATAGCCCAGGTGTGATTCTCTTAAGCCTGCTATCGTAACTTTTGACAGGAAGGAAGCCGTGTCCTTATCCAGTTTATCGACCTCTTTCAGGTTCCTGTTTTTAATTAATGCTTGAAGCGCCGTGATATCTCTGGAGGGGAGTATTTTTGATTTCCTTATGGTTATCGAGTAATCGATAATTAGTCCGAGGGATATTACTGAAAGTAATATAATCAAATATCCGACTATGCCGCCCTTCTTAATAAGATCGAGCAGGCTCATTACGGAAGCCTCTTCTTTTGTTTCAGGTAAGACCTCTTGCCCACTCGTTTCAGGCAAACCCTCTTGCAGCATCAGCGGGTTGCCGACCGTCTCCATTTCAGAAGACATATTATCGACCGGGTCATCTTCAGCGTAAGATTGCGTGGGATAAAGGATTAATGTTACCAATATAAGGGCCATTACCGTAAAGATAAAATTTTTTCTGACTTTCATATAAGCCTCTCCCTAAAATAATAATGAATTTCTATAAGGTTTTCATGAATTCATTGAGGTACATTTCCCATCTGGTTCCGAAAATAAGTAACAGCATATGCTTGATCACTTTTTCTTCATTAATTAACCGTGCACTTTCACCACCACCGACTTCAGCAAAAGTCTGAAAATCAGCCATAACGGCCTGGCCGTCCGTAAGATAGCTGAAACTTTCTATGCCAGGGTCTTTCATGTTTGGAAGAATAACGGTCGTCCAATAATATTTTGTCATTTTTTTAGGCCGTCTAATATCAAGAACTGATAATTTCCCCCCCATTTTTTCCCTGAACTTTCTTATCATTTTAACAGTCTGCGGCATATCTTCCTTATGCGGGGGCGCATCTTCGGACAGAAACTCGTTCAGAGATAAAATGCCATAGGTGAGGGGATAACATTTGGTCACGTATTCATCGGGTTTGTCACGATAAGTGACCAATCCGATTCTGCAGGTGGGCACCAATTTCCTAAATGCCGACGCAAGGTTTTTTATCTTAAGCTTAACCTTCTTCAAATAGCCTGACATACTGGCGGTTGAGTCAAACACAAAGACGACATCGAGACCTCCTTCCCGCAATATCTGGATATGCCGGGAAAATGATCCCACCAACATTTCCGATCCGGTGTCAAGCGGCTGACCTCCGGTAGCGGGATTGACCCACTTGTTGTCCATGACGGCCGCCTCGACGCTGATAATGTCCAATTCATCACTGGCTTTTGGGTCCGGTAAAATTTCAACCTCGGGCAATACCGGGCGATACTCAATTTCAGGAACAGGGTCAAACAGGTTATCGTCAGCATCAAATGAATCTAGCTGATCTGTTCCCTGGAACTTTAGCCCGTCATTTTTCTTACCGGCAGCCATGACGGTTACCGCAATCTCTTCTTCCGCAACATTATTCTCGTCGAACCAAGTCCATCTGACAAGGCTTGCATAGGAAAGAATCATTATATGGATTAATAAAGAAATTAAAATAGGTGAAATCGCGATGAGAATGATATAGAAAGGCGATAATTCCTTGAAAAAGGACTTTACGTTTTCGGATAATCTCATGCTTCGTCGACTCTTTTTTTGTTTGGGTGCAGATGTTGTTTATAGGCAATTATGGTTTTAAAAAAAATGAGGCTCTCCCCTGATAAATAAATTTACATATCAGTTCAGCTTTGATATATCAACAAAATTATCGATCGTCTTAAAATTTTATCGTTCCAATTAATATAGGTTGATATAGAGAGGTCTTGACTTTTTTTAACCTTGAACAAGCAATGCGAGTACTAACCCTGCGGCTTGCTACGGGGAGGCTTCAAAATAGAGCCGATGAGGAGCTTGAAAAATGATAGGAAAACTTTGGAAAAACCGCATAGAATTTTACCCTTACATCGCCATATTTTTTTTCTGGTTAGTTACAGCGCTTTTATCTTTACTGGTTAAAAATCGACCGGGTATCGTAGCGCTGGGATTGGTAACGGTTCCCTCAGTCGTGTTGATTACTATCGCTACGATTAAGGTTTTTGTGGAGATACTATCTGATGAGACGTAAGTTATCGATGCGACATGCTTACGCACATGTTATAATGACAATCTGTTAGGAGGACCAAAATTGAACGTAACC
>JAFDJC010000058.1 GCA_019307665.1 Deltaproteobacteria bacterium
AGCTTCCGTTTAACATTCATAGTTGTGATCATTTCCAACTATACGTAGCTGTCTGAAAATATTATTAAAAAGTTTATATACAATATATGGTATATAAACAATCCTGAAACTTTCTTAAAAAGAGAAAAAGAAACCATGAAGTATTGTTTAGGTATATTGAGAATATCTAAACTTGGCTCAAAGTACAGATATCATAGTTGGCCGTTGTCAAGTCAAGTAAATCTTATTTTTAATTACTGTAAAACCATCTCCGTCCAACGACAATTAAATTGTAGTCAGCAAACATGATGTGTATTACATAGTTAATTAAGTCAGGTTGAGTAGTCCTTGTACTTAACAACCTCGACTAACAATCCATAGGCAGGGGGGGATCTGCCATTTCCCTTAAACCGGCCATCAATTCCGCTCCATTCCGGCCACCGGTTCCGGAGTATTCATCAAATATTTTTACATTACCGCCTGAAGTAAATATGATAATGTGGTATTGTTACAAACAGAGGGAAATATCAATACACAATGACGTATCGAATACGACAGATCATAAGCTTTGCAGGCTTCCTGGCACTCTTTTTCATCCTTGTCGGATGCTGGCTGGATGATGATAATTCAGATGAGATCAGGTCTTTTAAAATTGTGGTGGTTTCGGATATTCATGTCAGAATTCCAGGGAACCCGGATGATGATTTCTATAACAACCAGGTAAATTTAGACAATATCCAACATGCCATTGATCTGATCAACGAATATTATTCAGATGCTGATTTTGTCACAGTTACAGGGGATCTTGTAGGTTGCCTGTTCAGTGAAGACCCGGATGATTATCTCACAGGCAGTGAAAACCCGGCTGAAAAATTCAAACAGATGTTTGACGGCTTAGTCCCTCCATACCATGTTGCCTTTGGCAATCATGATTACTATGTCGGGTTTGATCCTGATATTGATGAACACATCATAACCTCAAACATCGATGCTGTTGAATCGGTATGGAAAAAAGTTCTGGGGACAGATCCCTATTATTCTTTTGTCCATAAAGGTATTCAGATGATATTTTTAAACAGTAACCGAGGGTCAACAAGATTTGAAACCTGCCAGGGATTTGAGATCGAAGCCCTGTGCAAGGGGTCATTCGACCCGGAACAGATGGCGTGGCTGGAATCATGTCTTAAACGGTCCGAACCGGCCATTATCTTCTGTCATCATCCTCCCGGAAAGGATTCTGATACTGTCACTTCACCGCTGTTAAACTCCTATAGCATTGATCCCGATGACAGATTCTATGAGATTGCAGAAAATTACAAAGATAAGATTCTTGCTATATTTGCCGGTCATTGGCATTTATGGCAGGAGTATACGTTGTTTGATTCCATAGCGGTTTATGTGACAGGAGCGGTGGGTGATCCGCTGGGATCATCAATGAATATATATATTGTTGAGATCGATACCGGACCGAGAAGTGTACAAGTGGAACGCCACCATTCGGCAAACATACGCGAATCTATTCTTAAGCTATGGTGAATCACCGGTTTATATAAAAGAACAGTTAGACATTCAAGTATTGAAATAACGGTTGACATTTATGGTCATCTCATTCCAAGTAGTAATAGAAATGCAGTAAACAGACTTGATGGAAAAACCATGCAAAAAGGATTGGGCAAGAGCCTGAAAAAGTCATTAAGGAATCTGTATTGAAGAAAATATAACTTTATAACCAGAAAGAGGGTAGAAAATGGAATTAAGCGGCGGCGATGTGATTGCAAAAGTGTTAAAGGATTATCGTATCTCTAATATCTTCACTCTGAGCGGCGGCCATATCTCTCCCATTTTAGTTGGGTGTAAAAGGGCGGGTATTAATGTTGTTGATGTGCGCAACGAAGCTAACGCAGTCTTTGCAGCAGATGCAACAGCTCGCATCACAGGCATTCCGGGTGTTGCCGTTGTCACAGCTGGTCCCGGTGTTACTAATACGATTACTGCACTCAAAAATGCTCAGATGGCTCAGTCGCCGTTAGTATTATTTGGAGGGTCAGCTGCTACGGTGATTAAGGGTCGAGGGTCTCTTCAGGATATAGATCAAATATCATTACTGAAATCTACTGTTAAGTTTGCTGTTACCGTGAACCGTAACTGTGATATTATCCCAGCCATTGAGCATGCTTTTGAGGCCGCCAAGTCAGGCGTGCCCGGACCGGTTTTTGTGGAGTGCCCAATCGATATTCTATACGATGAAACGATGGTCCGGCTGTGGTATGAGGCTTCTGGTAATGGTCCGCCCTCAAAAAGTTTAAAGAGCAGGATATTTCAATTTTATATCCACCGGCATCTTGATAAAATATTTGAATGTGACCTTGACACGATGGAACCTGAGCCACCCAATATAACAATACCAGAGCCGGACACTGCAAAAACGAACAAGGCTGTCAGACTGTTGAGTGCCGCAGAAAAACCGGTTCTTCTTGTGGGGAGTCAGGCGATGCTTTGTTCAGACAGTGTTGATGATCTGTCCAAAGCTGTCACTTCTCTTGGCATGCCGATCTATCTGGCTGGTATGGCAAGAGGATTACTGGGTGCGACATCTTCTCTCCAGATAAGACATCATCGCAAGAACGCTCTGAAGAATGCTGATCTGGTCATGATCGCGGGAATGCCATGCGATTTTCGTTTGAATTATGGCAGGGCCATCAATTCAAAGGCTACATTGATATCGATTAACCGAAGCAAAACAGACTTAACAATGAATCGAAAACCGGAACTCGGTATTCTTGCAGATCCCTGTCAATTCCTATGCAATTTGGCAAAACATCAGTTCAGCAAACCAGCTGATTGGAAAAGGTGGATAGAATCGCTCAGGACATCGGATAAAGAACGGGAAGAGGAAATCAATGATATGGCAGCGGAAAATACTGATCTGATTAATCCCCTCACATTTCTAAAAACACTGGACAGTTTTTTAGACGATGACAGCATTTTAGTTGCTGACGGAGGTGATTTTGTGGCAACCTCTTCTTATACTCTCAGGCCCAGGGGGCCGTTGTCCTGGCTGGATCCCGGTGTTTTCGGAACACTTGGAGTAGGAGCTGGATTTGCCTTAGGTGCAAAACTCTGCAGACCCGAATCAGAAGTATGGATCATTTACGGGGATGGATCAGCAGGATACAGTTTGCAGGAGTTCGATACTTTTGTCCGTCATCGTATCCCTGTTATTGCCGTTGTGGGGAATGATGCCTCCTGGGCGCAGATTGCTCGTGATCAGGTGGAGGTTTTAGGGGATGATGTGGCAACCGTTCTTCGTCGCAGCGATTATCATACGGTTGCAGAAGGCTTTGGAGGCAAGGGATTTTTATTAAAGGATGCGGAGCAGATACGACCTGTCCTCGAAAAAGCAAAGCAGGTCGCCGGAAAAGGTATACCGGTATTGATTAATGTTCATCTGGGAAAGACCGACTTCCGAAAGGGTTCGATATCAATGTAATTAATGTTATTGAATCTTTCATGAACCATATTTACGGACATTACATATAGGCGGTATCATTGCTTATCCAGTTCAAGTACTTCTTCTAAACATGGCAAATCAACTTTTGTTTGATAAATACCTGCTTCAATGCAAGTTTATGAGGCTACTGAATAGCAGTAATGTCAGCTATTGGAAAAGAGATTAATCGATGCGCTGGAAACAATTTTATTTCATATTGGTATATTTTTTTATCTCATTTATGGCAAATGATAAGCCCTGTTCAGCATCCTTTACCTTTAGTTTGAACAACGAATTTGCTGCATCTAAAGAAATTGACGGTGTCTTGTTTACACCATACGATAAATTGCTCATATCATATGGGGCGGACAATCAGGTTGACGTTTGGGATTTGAAAAAGGAATCGATCGTACGTAAATTTGTTTCCCAATCAAGTAGTATCTGTTCCGCCGCCATCCAACAGGAGCAGTCCTTTTTTGCAGCCGGTGGTAAAGACGGCATGCTGTATATTTGGGAATATGAGACCGGTAAACAGAAGCATGCCCTAAAAGCGTCCCAAAAAGCCATTGAAGCTATATCATTTAGCCCCAACGGAAAATTAATAGCCTCATCCGGTAAAGACAAAGTCATTCGTTTGTGGAATGTGAAAATGGGGAGAAAGATTTGGGAGTTAAAGGGCCATGAAGGGACCGTACACTCACTGGCCTTTAGTGATGATGGACAAACGTTAATTTCAGCCGGTACGGACAGCACGATCATAAGTAAAAATCAGGCCCAAAGAGCCTATTTTTTTTAAACGTTAAGTGCCTGTCAATAAAATTCTGACAATCTATAAAGGCGCTTTGGCAAAAGAGAAGATATCGACATTCCTAAATATAGGCTGCTTTTTGATAATCCGGTTAATCACCTTTACGCGGGTTTATTAGATACCGGAACCAGCTTTTAAATGTGTTGCCCTCAAGCATGTATCTGTCAAGTTGCTCAATTTCTTTGTTCAGGCGTTCAGGGTTTGAAAACCAGTGAGAGCGTTTTGTAAATACAGCATCCGGGTCGAGTTGCTTGACGGGTTTTGCAGGATTTCCGGCAGCAACGGTATTTTCCGGAATATTGTTTACAACAACAGCGCTTGCTCCGATGACACTGTTTTTGCCGATGGTAACGCCTTTGCAGATAACGGCGCCGTCTCCCACCCATACATTCTCTTCAAGCCGGACAGGGGAGTTGGTCCCCGGATTAACGCGGTCATAAATGCCGTGCCAGTCAGCATCTGTGATATAAACACCGCTTGCCAGCATGCAGTTGTCGGCTATTTTGATATCGGATGCCGCACTGACACGAACACCGGGGCAGATAAGGCAGTAATCACCTATTTGAATGCCGCTGATATTTTTTTGGTCTGTCCATACTGAAAACCTGACCTTGTTATCCGAAGTTGTGATGACATTCGCAAAGTCACCGAGGACTATAGGTCCGCTGAAGAGATGAAGATTCCATGGATGAAGAATGGTCGGTTCTTTTCCCAGATGTTCAAACTGTGGCCTGATAAACCGGTTGACGTAGAACCTTTGAAAGTTCATGTAGGCTTTTTTGATTATGGGGGGGCGGTGATCACGTATCACTATCTATCAACCTTTAAACAAAACAGGAGAACTCCGATTCTTGCCAGAAATTGTGACTGAAGATCTGTCCGGCTGGTGTGAGATCATACAAAGCATCTGCAGCCATCAACGCAACTGCATTGGTCCATGTCATTTTGTCTTCAGGCCAGATAATCATGTCAGGATAAGTAAAGCCGCACCAGCATGATCCGTCGTCAAAACACTTGTTCTGAATCCAGCTGAACACGATGCCCGCAAGACTGAAGTTTCCCATTGCAGCGAGCGCAAGCACAAACTCGGATGTTTCTGCAATCGTAATCCATGGTTCGTCGGAAACACATTTGATACCCATTCCGTTTACAACAAATTTTTTCCAGTATTTGTCGATCTGCTTTTTGGCTGCGTCGCCTGTAAGGGCGCCTGAAAGTACCGGATAAAACCAGTCCATTGAAAAGCGGGACTTGGTGACATTGAATGAATGGGGTCTGTATATGATGGCCTCTTCCAGTTTTGTTAGCGCTTTTTCCCATGCCGGCATCGGCTTGTTGAGCTGTTTTGCAATAGAAAGCGCGCATTTCAGACTCATATAAATCGAGCTTGAGCCGGTTAATAGTGCTGTTTTGTCTGTTACGTAATCAGGACTTTTTGCCCAGTAAATTTCGCCGCTTGGTGCCTGAAGGGAGACCGCGTATTCAATGGCCGATTTGACGGTCGGCCACATATATTCCAGAAAAGAAATGTCTTTTGTGATGAGAAAATGATGAAATACACCGACGCTGATATATGAAGAAAGATTGGCATCCATGGTTTTATCTTCCGGAACGCCTTTTTTATATGAGGCATACCAGGCACCGTTATCTAACTGGTTATGAATCATCCACTCGAAACCGAGCCTGGCTTCTTTAATATAACCACCAATGGTTAAGCCGATAATGGATTCAACATGATCCCAAGGGTCGGTTTTATCATTCAGGCTCCACGGGATTTCACCGCTTGCAAGCTGGGTCTTTGCAATCAACTCCGCAATTGAGTCAATATTCAGGGATAAGGTCTGCTTTCTGCCCAGTGTTTTAAGATTCATATCAGTCCTTTCATTTTTAGCTTTTCAGAAATTCTGTCATTTATCAGAAGTATTAAATAGTATCAAGGTAATAATACACCTATTATTTGTTTCGTAGTTGGATGAACCGTGATTCATCGATTTGTAAGTCGTTTCATAACTACCGGCAACTGCTTGCCGATGAAGAGTGGGTGTATTAAATACCCAGTTAAAACACGACGCTAAGATGTTTTGGCCTATGCTGAGTATTTTTGCTTGACTATGTATATGGTCTTTGTTACTGATGAACGTTCATTCATATTCCGATTGTCAGGTTTTAATTTAAAACTAAATTATACAGGAGGAGACTATGGTTAGAAGAATCAAAAAAGCAGCGGTTATCGGTTCCGGAATAATGGGCGGCGGTATTGCCGCGCTCCTCGCCGGTGCCGGTGTTGAGACATTGCTGCTCGACATTGTACCATTTGACTTGAAAGATGAGGAGAAAAATGATCCTGCACAGAGAAACAGAATAGTAAAGGGAGGCCTTGATGCTGCACTAAAAGCAAAGCCGGCGCTTTTCTTTTCAAAGGCTGATGCAGACCTTGTTTCAACAGGTAACCTTGAAGACGATTTTGATAAACTTTCAGAGTGCGACTGGATTATTGAAGTTGTAGTCGAAAATCTGAAGATCAAACAGGATCTTTTCAAACGTATTGACGGTATTAGAAAAGAGAGTGCTGTCGTATCATCAAATACATCAGGGATTCCATTGAAAGATATGTCTGAAGGCTTAAGTCAGGGCTTCAGGAAACATTTCCTTGGAACACATTTTTTCAACCCGGTTCGTTACATGCATCTTCTTGAAATCATCCCCGGAGCGGAGACAGACAAGGAAATACTCGATTTTATGGCAGATTACGGGGAACGAATTCTTGGAAAAGGTATTGTATGGGCCAAGGACACTCCTAATTTTGTCGGAAACAGAATTGGAATTCACGGGATAGGGAAGGCCATGCAGATGATGCTCGAAGACGGCCTGACAATTCCTGAGGTTGATGCACTCTTCGGTCCGCCAATGGGACGTCCCAGAACAGCTATCTTCAAGACTTCTGATCTTGTTGGCCTCGATACAATGACCCATGTATCGGACAATACCTATGAACTCTGTACCGAAGACGAAGAAAGAGAAGTATTCAAAATTCCTGAATTTGTCAAAAAGATGGTCGAAGACAAGCTTCTTGGCAACAAAATACAATGAGTTTGAAAAACCGTCTTTTCCCTGTCTTGACGCAGCTAAAAAAGCAAAAACCCTTCCTGAGAAACTGAAAGCAGTGCTTTATGGTGATGACAAAGGCGCACAATTTGCTTGGAAGGTAGCTGCAGGCGGTTTTATTTATGCTGCAAATCGCATTCCTGAAATTTCAGAAACGATTGTCGAGATCGACAATGCCATGAAATGGGGCTACAACCTTGAGATGGGTCCTTTTGAGACATGGGATGCCATAGGCATAAAAGAGTCGGTGGAGAAGATGGAAAAAGATGGCATGACTGTACCTGAAAATGTGAAGAAGATGCTCGCTTCAGGCGCTGATTCCTTTTACAAAATCGAAAACGGAAAGAAATTATTTTATGACTTTGCTTCCGGCGATTATAAGGCAATGCAGATAAGTGCCCAGATTCTTGATCTTGACAATTTCAAGGCTGAGAATAAAGTCGTTAAGTCCGTCAGTTCCTGCTCACTCATCGATATTGGTGACGGCGTATTCAATCTTGAGTTTCATTCCAAGATGAACGCTATCAACAAGGAAATGGTCGATTTCATGGCAGAAGCCGGTGAATATGTTGATGCGAACGGTGTTGGCATGGTTATCGGAAACCAGGCAACCGGTATGCCCGCTCCTTTTTCTGCAGGCGGAGACCTTGCCTTCATGCTAGGTCTTGCAAAAGAAGGTAAATTTGAAGAGATCAATGACTTTATCGCCACTGTCCATACCGGCATTATGGGCACACGATATGCCAAATACCCGGTTGTGGCCGCACCGTTTGGACTGGCATTAGGCGGCGGATGCGAAGTATGCCTTTCGGCCGACAAAATAGTGGCTCATACTGATCTGTTTATGGGACTTGTTGAAATCGGAGCAGGCCTTGTCCCCGGAGGTTGCGGCATGATCAACCTTTGGAGAAAATATATTGAGTCAAAACCTGAATCTGCCAATTTGACGGACATGAGCGGTTATTTTATACCTGCCTTCATGTGTGTCGCTCAGGCAAAGGTTTCAATGTCAGCAGCACAAGCCCGCAAGAACGGATTCTTGGGACCAAAAGACAGGATTGTTTTTAATAAAGACTATCTTATCGGTGAAGCAAAGAAGGAAGTTCTGAAGATGGTAGAAGACGGTTATGCACCGCCTAAAAAGACAAAGATTCCTGTATTCGGTCGCGAAGCTCACGGCATGCTTTGGGCTGAAATGAATAACATGATGAGTGGCGGTTATATTACTCCGCATATGGAGATGATAGCCAAGAAAGCTGCTTTCTGTATGTCGGGTGGCGATGTGCCTCAGGGTACCCTTGTGAGTGAAGAATATCTGATGAAGCTTGAAAGGGAAGCTTTTGTCGATCTGTGGCGAACAGAGAATACACAGAAAATGGCAGAGCACATGATGAAAACCGGTAAACCCTTAATGCTGTAAAAAGTGCATAACTGAAATCGACAGGAGGATAACCTATGAAAGAAGCATATATTGTTACATCACTTAGGACGCCCGGGTGCAGAAGAAAAAAAGGCGCTCTGGCTCAGACAAGGCCCGAAGATCTTGTCAAGACTGTGCTTAACGCCCTTATTGAGCAGACACCGGGAGTTGAGAAAAAAGACGTTGAAGACATTCTGCTCGGCTGCGCTTTCCCTGAAGCAGAACAGGGACTGAATATAGGCAGAGTTATGGCGCAGATGTGTGGGTTCCCGGATGAAACCTGCGGAGCAACCGTGAACAGGTTTTGTTCATCAGGGCTTGAGGCGATAGCTCTTCAGGCCATGAGAATCAAGTCAGGCTGGTGTGACGTTGCCATTGGCGGCGGCATCGAGTCCATGAGCATAGTTCCCATGGGCGGAAACATGCCCCGGCCTCATCCTGAATGGGCCAAAGAGAATCCGGATGTGTATATTTCAATGGGTATTACGGCAGAGAATGTTGCAAACCGCTACAGTATCAGTCGTGAAATGCAGGATGAATTTGCATATCATTCACAGATGAAGGCTTCAAATGCCAAGAAAAACAAGTTGTACAAGGAGATTGTGCCGACACCGGCATCTAAATATATCGAGAAAAACGGTGAATGGGTAAACGAGACATTCATTCAGGATTTTGATGACGGTATTAGGGAGACCACAACAGCAGAGGGCCTCGCAAAATTGAGACCCGCCTTTGCTGCAACCGGGTCTGTTACTGCAGGAAATTCATCCCAGACAACTGATGGCGCTGCTGTGTCGCTTGTTATGAGCGAAGAAGCCGTAAAGAAATTCGGCGTAAAACCCATCGCAAAGATAAAATATTATACGGTTGCTGGTTGCAAAGCTGACGAGATGGGGGTCGGCCCTGCGTATGCTATCCCTAAATTGCTGAAAATGGCGGGTATGAAGGTTGAGGATATCAACATTTTTGAAGTGAATGAAGCGTTTGCATCACAGGCTATTTACTGCCTCCAGCAGCTCGGAATGTATGACAAGAGAGAGCTCTGGGAGTCAACCAGTGATAAGAGAATTGTGAATGTAAACGGCGGTGCTATCGCACTTGGACATCCTTTGGGATGCACAGGCGCAAAACTCTGTGCCCAGATTATGAATGAGATGCAAGAGCGCGGAGCAAAATACGGTGTTGAATCCATGTGTATCGGAGGCGGAATGGGCGCCGCAGCTCTTTTTGAACTGTGCGACTGATTTTTCTGCTTAATTTGGATTAATAATAAAAAAGGGCTGCCGGAGACGGCAGCCCTTTTTTTATTTTGGTTTTTATCCTTTTAACAACATCATTGCGCCAAGAATAAAAAGAAAGACATGTACTATCCGCCGGTAGATGGCCTCATTAATTCTGTTGAAAAGAAAAACACCTGTCAGCACGCCGAAAACCAGTGGTAGAACGCAGTATTTAAAAGAAAGAAGCACATCTTCTGTTATAAACCCGCTGAAAAAATAAAAAATGATAATGCCGGCCCCGCCAAGGGCAAAAAAAGCAACCATTGTTGCCTTGATCTGTTGTTTAGTCCACGGTTGAAGAGAGGTATAGACAATAATGGGTGGACCCGGTGCACCAATACTTCCACCCAGGATGCCCGCAGTAAAGCCTGCTGCGTAAGCCCATATTTTCTTCAGTTCTTTTTCAGGGCTTTTGGATATCCAGGTGGCCGTCGCCGTGAAAAGAATTACAACACCCAGTAATATTTCAAGAGAACGTGTTTCAACTGTCTTTAACACATAGATACCGATCAGAATACCCGGAAGAGATGATAAAAATAAGGGCAGCCATTTTTTTCTTTCAAAGTATTTCGCAAGCTGAAAAAGCAGCATGGAATTGATAACAATTCCCAAAAGGATGATAATGGGTATGGCCGACTTAATATCGATAAACAGTGCCATAAGGGGCAGGGCAACCAGCATGACACCGAAGCCGGTCAAGCCCTGTACAAATCCGGCAAGAAAAGCAATTAAACAAAGATAGACGACTTCAGGCATAGAGATACTCATTGCATTGCCGGAAACGAATTGAACCGGCAATGCATGCAGCTGTATTTTTAACCATTTTCCTTTTCAAATGTTTTCATAAAATCAACGAGTGTTGCAACTCCTTCCTTGGTAGCAGCATTGTAAATGGAAGCCCGGCAGCCGCCGACAGACCTGTGGCCTTTTAAACCTCCGAGCTTGTTTTCCATTGCATCCCCAACGAACTTTTTTTCAAGATCTTCAGAGGGAAGTCGGAATGTCACGTTCATTAATGACCTGCTGTCAGTCGCTGCCGTTCCATTGTAAAAATCGCTTGAGTCGATAAAGTCATATAAGAGACCTGCTTTTTCATCGTTTAATTCCGCCATTTTATCCAGTCCGCCTATGGTTTCTTCGAGCCATTTCATAACAAGCTGCACGGTGTAAACCGCAAAGCATGGCGGTGTATTGTACATGGAATTTTTTGATGCATAAGTTGTATATTTCAGCATTGACGGCAGGGTATCAGGCACCTGGCCGAGCATATCATCTCGAATAATGACCATACATATACCCGCAGGGCCTATATTTTTTTGTGCGCCGGCATATATCATTCCGAATTTATCCATATCCAGAGGTCGGCACATGATGTCCGAGGACATATCTGCAATCATCGGTACGCCTCCTGTATCAGGAAAAGATGCCCATTGAGTGCCTTTGATAGTATTATTTGATGTAATATGGGCATAAACAGCGTCTTTGTTGAAATTGATATTTTTTGGGATATAGGAAAAGTTGCTGTCTTCGGAAGACGCGACAACATTAAAATTTTTTCCTTGTATTTCAGCCTCTTTAATTGCCTTTGTCGACCATGTACCTGTGTTGACATAATCGGCTGTTTTCCCGTTGTGAAGAAAGTTCATGGGCATCATGGCAAACTGCATGCTTGCACCACCCTGTATGAACAGGACTTTAAATTTGTCGTCCAGTTGCAGCAGCCGTTTTGTTCTTTCTATTGCATCGTTGATTACATCATCAAACCATTTTGACCTGTGGCTGACTTCGGTAATCGACATGCCTGAACCTTTGAAGTCTAAAAATGAGTCGCGGATTTCTTCAAGAACAATAAGGGGCAAAGCTGCGGGGCCTGCATTGAAGTTTAGGATTCTGTTAAGTTGCATTTGACACCTCCGATTTAATAAATATATAAGAATATTTGTGAATTATTGACAAACCTGTCTTTATTTGCATAAAAACATGGTATGTATAAATATTATGATATTCACAAAAATGATTTCATAACATATAATGTTTTTCAAAGAAAGATGCTCAAGTGAAAATTTTTAGATATCCTTCAAAAACAGCAAAAAAAAAAATAGAAGCCATCATTAACCGGGGCCTGGCATTTAAAAAAAAGGATGTTCAGGATGTCACCCGTATCATAGAGGATGTTCGAAAAAATGGTGATAAAGCAGTCCTGAAGTATACCAGGAAGTTTGACGCTCCCGGCATGAAGACGGACATGCTGGTTGTAACCGAAAAGGAAATTAAAGATGCCTCAAAACAGGTTGATCGTTCTTTTGTCAGGGCGCTTAACAGGGCGGCTGCAAATATAGAAACATTTCATAAGAAACAGGTGGGGCGTTCCTGGATCAGCACGGAAAGGGATGGTGTGTTTATAGGCCAGATGGTTAATCCCGTAAACGCTGCCGGAATTTATGTGCCGGGAGCCATAGGCGGTAAAACACCGCTTGTTTCATCGGTTTTGATGGGGGGAATACCGGCGAAAATCGCCGGAGTAAAGCATATCGCCATGGTTACGCCACCGGCAAAAGATAATACAATTAATCCGCATCTTATTGTCGCTGCGAAAAAGGCCGGTATTGACCGAATATATAAAACCGGTAGTGCATGGGCAGTTGCCGCATTAGCCTATGGCACAAAGACGGTTCAAAAAGTAGATGTTATTGCAGGGCCGGGGAACATCTATGTTACCATTGCAAAGAAGCTTCTTGCCGGAACAATTGGAATAGACATGATCGCCGGACCAAGCGAAATTCTTGTTATTGCGGATAAAAATGCGAATCCGGGATTTATTGCTGCTGATCTTTTGTCACAGGCGGAGCATGATCCAATGGCTTCGGCCGTGTTGGTGACGGATTCAAAAATGATGGCAGACGCTGTATCAAAGGAGATTTCCATACAGATCAACCGGCTTGACAGACAAGATATTGCTGCACAGTCGCTTGCCGATTATGGACTTATCGCTGTTGTTCCTGATATTCAAAAGGCGATCAAGATTGCAAACAGGGTTGCTCCGGAGCACCTCGAACTGATGATCGAAAATCCTTTCGAATATATCAACATGATAAAACATGCCGGTGCGGTTTTCATGGGAGATTATACACCCGAGCCGGTAGGAGATTATATGGCAGGCCCCAACCATGTTCTGCCCACAGCCGGTACGGCTAGATTTGCATCAGCACTTTCAGTAGAACACTTTACTAAGAAAACAAGCTTGATTCACTATTCAGAAGATGCGTTTATGAAAGAGGCGCTTGATATCATTCGCCTGGCTGAAATTGAGGGACTTGGCGCTCATGCCGAGTCCGTAAGAATAAGATTAAATAAATGATAACGTTCTTTTAATCATCTAACGGGGAAAGATATCATGACGCTGGAGCAGATTCTGCAGGCATGCAAAAAGTTCAAAATACGTGAAAAGCGTGTAATTAGCGATGAGTATTGTGAGCTTGTTATTTTCAATGATGAGCTTGAAGAATGGAGTGCAGTTTTATCTGGAATTCTGGGTTCTGCGCAAAAACCAAGGGGTGTTGAACCGACACAGGGTGATCTTGATCTGACAAGGGCTTCGGGAGGTATCAGGATTGAACAGACGCTGTTTAGAAAAGAGATTGGCAATTTAACCGTAATCGCCAAATTCTGGCCATGGGATGATGATGCCCATGCAACATTAAAAATGGCACTCCTGTCATCTTAAATAGTTATCGAACTAAAAGCGCTTTGTAATACGTTATATCTTAGAAATATTTTGTTCTGCTGAAAAATGGATATTAACCTGATGGAGGAGTAGCAAAAGTGAGCAAACAAGCTAAAAAGGTTGTTTTCCAGGATATTGGAAAAGGTCTTCAACAGGCTGTCTCAGACATTTTCATGGCGTTTGGCGGCGGAAAATCTCTCCTTAAGGCTTCCGGAAACGTCTTTCTCAAGGTCAATGGAATCGATTTTAAGCCTCATGTTTACACATCGCCGGAAGTCGTGGAGGCTGTAATAAACTATTTTTACAAAGAAGGCGCAAAAAAAGTTTATGTGATAGAAAACAGCACACAGGGAAACTTCACAAGACTTGTTTTTGAAATTACAGGTATGAGGAAGGTTTGCAGGAAAACAGGCGCGATTCCTGTATACCTTGATGAAACCGATGAGATGCCGATGTATCTTTCCGGGCTGAAAAGTTTTATTGCTATTCCTGATTTTGTTCATGAAAATTTGGTGGAAAACCGGGATGACAATCTGTATATTTCAATCCCAAAACTAAAAAGTCATTCCATGACCACTGTCACGCTTGGTATTAAAAATCAGTTCGGCCTGGTTCATCAGATGAGTCGTATTCCGGATCACAACTTTAAGCTTCATCAAAAGCTTGCAGATATTTATGACAATATTCAACCTGATTTTACCATTGTAGATGCCCTTGAAGCGACCAATTACGGTCACTATCCAGCAGGCGCACAGACGGAGAAATGCGTTGTGCCGATCAACCTTTTATTTGGAGGGGATGAACCGCTTGCTGTTGATATCACAGGCGCTGCATTTTTGGGCTTTGGGCCGGAAGAAGTGGAGCACCTGAGACTGGCAGCAGGCGAAAGGCTTGATGAATACAGGCCGGAAAACATTGAAATCGTAAACCAAAGTTTGTTTGATGAAAGAAAACAAAATTTTTCCTGGGATCTGCTTGAAGTTTTTCCTGAAGATGTCACGATTCTGCGGGGTAAAACACGTTGCTGCATAGAGGGATGTAAAAGAAATACAGAGGCTGTACTCGAAGTCTTTTATCAGGATTTTGCCGGAAAAGGTGGTTTTTCTATTCTCATGGGCAAAGATGTAAATTCGGAGGATGTCGACCGGATAAACGGTCCTGTGCATATTGCAGGTGACTGTGCGATTTCTGATAACTATCAAAAACTGAAGCAGAGAATCGGAAAAAAAATGATTACCCGTTCCCCGGGGTGCAACAACCTTGCGGCAACGGTTGACGGTTTGGCTAAATGGATGAAGATCCCGCCATTGAAGTTGGTGCCGCTGAATCCGCTGAAGTCGCTCAGCCTGCTTGTACAGGCCAAGATCGGAGGCACAAAGGCTAATATTCCGCCGGTCTTGAAATTTTAATAGCTTGCTGTTAAGTTATCAGGGTCGATTTGTAAATCGACTCTATTGTATTGCGGTTCTTTTTTAATCCAACTTGCCAATAGCTTTTGTATTACCATAACGTAGTAATAAACAACTGGAAAAGGAGGGAATGATGAAAAAATCAACTGTCTTATTCAGCATGATTTTGACCTTTGTTTTGCTTTTTGCTCTAGGTACTACCATGTCAATGGCTGCCGATACAATCAAGGTGGGTATTGTTCTACCTTTGACCGGCAAGCTGGCCAAATTCGGAGAAATTGAGAATAAATCATTTCTCATGGCTTTGGATGAAATTAACGCCGCAGGCGGTGTGAACGGGAAAAAGATCGAACTGATCATCGAAGACACCACCGGCAAACCCGATGTAGGACGTTCGGCCATTGAAAAACTTATTGCCCAGGACAAGGTTGTTATGGTTGGTGGCGGCTATTCCAGTTCAGTAACCTGGGCAACCGTTGCCGTGGCCCAGCAAAACAAGGTGCCTTTTTTGGTAAATACAGGCTCGGCAGATAAAATCACAGAGCAAGGCTGGGAATACATTTTCAGACTGAATCCTCCGGTCAGTGAATATCCAGGAGCTTTTGCAGACTTTTTACAAGAAGTCGGCAAGGATATTAAAACCGTTGCGATTCTTCATGAAAACTCTCTTTTTGGGCAAAAAGGTTCCAAAAAGTTTGTAAAACGCTGTGAGGCTCTTGGCCTGAAAGTGTTAATGAAAGAGGGTTATGAAGCTGGCGCAATAGACTTTAAACCTCTGCTGGTTAAAGTAAAAGCCGACAAACCGGATCTCGTTTATATGATTTCATACATCATGGACGCTTCCATGCTCATGCGGCAATCAAAAGAACTCAACCTGACCCCCACGCTTTTTGTGGGCGGAGCTGCAGGATTCACCTTGCCGGAATTTCAAAAAAATGCCGGATCTGCAACAGAATATGTTTATTCAGCAACGCTTTGGACACCTTCGGTACCTTATCCCGGGGCCAAGGAATACTATGATAAGTTTTTTGCCAAATATAACGAACCAACGGAATATCATGGCGCTGAAGCCTATGCTGCTCTTTATGTAATTGCCGATGCTCTGAAAAGAGCCAAAAATCTGACCCGCCAAGATGTCAGAGATGCTCTGGCCAAAACCGATATGATGACGGCATTCGGGCCGGTAAAATTTATTTCTTATGATAAGAAAACCCAGCAAAATAAACTGCCGACATTTCTGGTTCAGTGGCTGGACGGCAAGCTGGAAACCGTATGGCCTAAAAATGTTTCTACAAAAAAATATGTCTATCCGACTCCAAAATGGAGCGAACGGTAGTTTATACAGTAAACCCGGGGCGGTATTATTTGCCGCCCCATATTTGACAATCGTACAAAAAACAAAAAAAATATTTGTTGTCATTCCGGCGAAAGCCGGGATCCAGTCATTTCAATCGGTTCTGGACTTCGGCTTTCGCCGGAGTGACGGGATTGGAATTTTTACGAAGCCATCATTTTTAACTAAATATATTATATACCACTTATAAAAAGCTTGGAGATATCATGGAGGTTTTTTTACAGACCCTTGTGGCCGGTATTCTGAAGGGAGGGCTGTACAGCCTTATCGGTATGGGCATGAGCCTGATCATGGGAGTAATGGGGATTATTAATCTTGCTCACGGTCAAATGATGATGGTGGCCATGTACGTCACCTTTATCTGTTCTCATTACCTTGGTATCGATCCTTACCTTTCATTGTTGGTCAGCATGCCGGCATTGTTTGTGCTTGGGGCGTTAATTCAGAAATATACGCTAAACCCTTTGCTTGAAGTAGATTCGATCTTACCTGAAAACCAGGTGTTGATGACGGTGGGAGTCGGGATGGTGCTGACGGAAATAGCCCGTTTTATTTTTTCTTCAGATTATAAATCCGTCCAGACGAGTTATTCAAATGCTACTTTTTTCCTTGGAGAAATTTCTTTCAGTATAGCCCTGGTCATCGCCTTTTTTATAGCTATTGCATTTACTCTTTTTATGTTCTGGTTTCTGCTTAAAACAGACCTTGGAAGGTCGATTCGAGCCACTGCCCAGGACAAGGAAGCGGCCTTGCTGATGGGGGTCAATTCCAAACGGATCACAATTTTTACTTTTGGTATCGGTTCAGCTTTAGTGGCAGCTGCCGGTACGCTGCTTATGCCGGTATATTATCTTTTCCCTGATATCGGAGGGCCTTTTACGCGAAAGGCCTTTGTTATTACCATACTTGGCGGTCTGGGCTCGACCGTGGGAGCCATTTTCGGCGGTGTGACCCTTGGACTGGCGGAATCATTCGGAGCCACATACATTGGCATGGCCTATGACGATATGATCGGCCTTATTATTTTTATCCTTGTGCTTTTATTTCTGCCTGGCGGTTTCAAACGGCTGACAAAAATCTGACAAGAGGAAAAGCATGAAAAAATCTGCGCCATTGATTTTATTAATCATCCTAATTGTCTTTCCTTGGGCGGTTCAAAATGCGTATTATCAGCACCTGATGATTCTTGTCTTGATGTGGGTTGTTATCGGTTCAGGATGGAATATGATTGCAGGTTATACCGGCCAGGTATCTTTCGGAGACGCGGCTTTTTTCGGCACAGGTGCTTATACAGCCGGGCTGCTGAGCCATCATTTTGGTCTGTCGCCATGGTGGGGTATGGCGTTTGGCGGAATAACAGCCATGGCCATAGCATTTCCCTTTGGCTGGATCTGTTTCCGTCTGAGGGGCGCTTATTTTGCCCTGGCTTCCCTGGCCCTTAACGAGGTTATGCGGCATATCGCCACAGTTGCTGAACCGCTTACCGAGGGAATGGTGGGGATTTTAATAATGCCGACTTTTGTTTCCAAGATACCCTACTATTATATTGCACTGGCTCTGGCCGTTCTGTCTGTTGTTACCGTTCAAGTGGTCATGCAGTCAAAATGGGGTTATTATTTTCTTTCCATACGGGAGGATCAGGATGCAGCTGAAAGTCTGGGAATCGACACCCACCATTATAAGATGGTTTCCCTGAATATTGCAGCTTTTCTTACCGGACTGGCCGGAGCCCTGTTCATGAATTACATGGGTTTTATCGATCCTGAAGTTGTTTTTTCACTCCATGACATTTCTATTATGGCCATTCTGGTGGGAATCGTCGGCGGAGTAGGGACCATCTTTGGACCTGTGGTAGGCGCCTTCGTAATGGTGGCAGTGCATGAGTTTTTCCGTACCGGTTTTTTCGGGTTTTTCAAGGCTCTGGCTGTCTGGACAGGATCTGATGCCGTCAATATTGCTGCCAAATATATTTCACAAGCCCATGTCCTGGGGTTTGGTATTTTGGTTGTTCTTGTCATTCTGCTTTTGCCCAACGGTATTGTTGGTGACTGGAAAAAAATTGTCAGCATATTCATTTCTCGAAAAGAGAAGGGGGCGGCAACTTGATTTTATTTGAAGTCAGGAATCTGGTGAAGTATTTCGGCGGACTGGCAGCTGTCAATGATGTCAGCTTTCAGGTTAAAAAGAATGAAATCTTTGGATTGATAGGCCCAAATGGTTCCGGCAAGACTACGATCTTCAATCTTATCAGCAATTATCACCCGGTCACAAGCGGAAAGGTTGTTTTTAAAGACCAGGACATTACCGGCCTTAAAACAAATAAGATTTGTAAAATTGGAATTGGTCGGACGTTCCAGGTGGTTAAACCCTTGGGAAGACTGACTGTTTTAGACAACGTAATAGCAGCAGCCTTTTCAAAATCCCGGAACAAGAATGAAGCCCGTGAATTGGCACTTGAAACACTTGAATTTTGCGAATTGGATCACCGTAAAGAGATACTTGCCAAAAGCCTTCCGATTGGTGAGCGAAAACGACTGGAAATCACCAGGGCCATGGCAACCCGACCGGAACTGCTGCTGCTTGATGAAACCGCAGCCGGATTAAACCCTTCAGAGCTTGAGGCAGCCATAAAACTGATTAAAAAGATACGTGATAATGGCGTAACTATAGTTATTGTTGAACATATAATGAAAGTTATGATGACTATTTCAGACCGAATCCATGCCATCAATTTTGGTCAGACGATTGCAGAAGGAACGCCTCGAGAGGTGGCTAATAATCCTGCGGTGATAAAAGCCTATTTGGGGGAGGAATATGCTCACAGTTAAAAATATAGATGTCTTTTATGATGATTTACAGGTCCTGTGGGACGTCTCTTTCGAAGTTCGGAAAAAAGAGATCCTGGTCCTGATAGGTGCTAATGGTGCAGGCAAATCAACAATAATCAAGACAGTCTCTTCATTGCTTATTCCCCAAAACGGCTCAATCGAGTTTGAAGGTGCCCGCCTGGATCATCGACCGCCCCATGAAATTATTCAGCAGGGTATTGTGCATGTCCCTGAGGGACGGCGCTTATTCGCTGAAATGAGCGTTGAAGAAAATTTAATAATGGGTTCACTTTACGGAGAAGCTAAAACCAAACGGTTTGACACCATGGAACATGTCTTCGAACTTTTCCCCAGACTTAAAGAGAGAAGAAAACAGATGGCCGGAACGCTTTCCGGCGGCGAACAGCAAATGGTCGCTATCGGTAGAGGGCTTATGTCGCTGCCCAAAATACTGATGTTTGATGAACCATCACTGGGTCTTGCTCCTATTCTGGTCCAGGAAATATTTGAAATGATCAGAAGGATTAATGCTGAAGGTGTTACCATCCTTTTAGTGGAGCAAAACGTAATTCAGACTCTGGCAATGTGCAACCGGGCCTATGTATTGGAAAACGGACGCATCATTCTTGAAGGAACAGGAACCGCACTTATGGAAAACGATCAAATTAAAGAGGCATTTCTGGGTATTTAATGATTTCAGGAGATATAAATGAAGAATAGCATGGAAAAGCTTCTGGTGACGCCTGATAAGGTTATGGAAAAGATCAAACCGGGAATGAGTATATTTATCGGAACCGGAATTGCAGAACCGAGGACGCTTGTAAAACACCTTATGAGATCTGAAGATGGTAACCTGCAGGATCTGGAACTGATTCAGGTGGTGAGTCTTGGGGATGCAATTTCCATCAATGCGCTTCAATCACAAAAGTATCGTCTAAAGACTTTTTTTTCAGGATGGGTTGCAAGTGAAGCGATTACCACAGGACTCGTCGATCTTATTCCGAGTCGTTTTTCCCGTATACCGCAACTGATTGAGTCACGCCAAATACATATTGACGTGGCATTTGTCCAGGTTACGCCTCCCAACGAAGCTGGATACTGCAGCCTCGGTGTCGCATTGGATGTCGCTCACCAAGCCATGGAACAAGCGTCGTTTGTTGTCGGGGAAATTAACAGGAAGACGCCAAGAACATTCGGGGATACGTTTGTACCGGTATCTAATTTCGATATGCTTGTAGAATCAACGGAAGACCTGATATATTTTGAAAGATGGCCGGATGATGCCGTATTTGACAGGGTTGCAGCCAATGTCGCATCGGTTATTGATGACGGAAGTTGTATCGCATTTTCCATAGGCCCTTTATTTGAGGCATTAAGCAGACATCTGACCGGCAAAAAGAATCTTGGTATTCATTCGCCGTTTGTTTCCGATGCGCTGATGGATCTCATTAAAAGTGGTGCGGTCACTAATCGTAACAAGGAAAGCTGGCGTGGCAAGTCAGTGACATCCTATGCCTTTGGCACGGCTGAACTGATGTCGTGGCTTGACCGGAATCCCTTGGTGGAATTTCAGGGTTGACCGGAATCCCTTGGTGGAATTTCAGGGTGTTGATAAGGTGTTCAGTGCAATGCAAATCGGCAGAAACTCTCATTTCGTATGCATTCTGCCTGCCAGGAAAGTAGATTTATCCGGTCGTATCGCGCTGCACTATGGTAAAGGAAATGTTACAGCCGGCCCTGGAGAGGCCATGGATTTTTTTAATGGTGCGGAAATCTCTAAGGGTGGGGTTACGATATTTGCATTGCCGAAACCTTAAAAAAGAACCGAACATCAGACTTGATATCGTTGAGTTCCATAACCTTTTTACATTACGTGAATCCATTGATATGGTAGTGACCGAGTTCGGTGTTGCCGACTTGGCCGGCCGCACAGTAAGGGAGCGAGCACAGGCGCTTATAGAAATAGCTCACCCTGAGGATCGGATGGCGCTTGTTGAGCAGGCTAAAGAAAACAAGATCCTTTACGAAGACCAGATTTTTCTTGTGGAAGTAGCCGACCTTTATCCTGCGGAAGTAGCCGAAAAACAAACCTTTAAGAATGGTCTTGAGGCAAGGTTCCGAGCGATTAAACCATCAGATGAAGAAGAAATGAGAAGGCTATTCTATCGCTTTTCAGATGAAGCAGTATACTATAGATTTTTTTCATCCATCAAGACGATGCCCCACAAAAAGATGCAGGAGTATGTAAATGTTGATTACAGAAAAGCAATGTCAATCGTCGGGCTTGTTGGCGAAACAGGGCAGGGGCATATCATTGCCGAGGCAAGATTTATAAAAGACAACCAGAGACCGCCGTTTGCAGATGTTGCGTTTATAGTGGATGAAGAATATTCCGGACACGGGATCGCCACATATCTGTATAATATGCTGGTCAGGCTTGCAAAGGATAAGGGTATACACGGGTTTACAGCTGATGTCCTTTCTTCAAACAAGGCGATGATGAAAGTATTTGAAAAAGGCGGAGATCCTATAAAAGCGGAGCTTGATTACGGGAGCTATTCTTTGACGATTTCCTTCTACAGGGAAACGCTTTGATTTGTTACAAAACCGTCAATATTTACCAGTCATGAAAGCAGCACCGGCTCAAAATAATTGACACCGATTTTATAATTGTGAGAGTCTTCCTCTTCTATCTCTATGCACCATCTGACTTCGGCATGATATCCGGCCCTGGATTCCGGTCCGCTGGAGAGGGGTGAAAAATTTTTCATTTTAATGTGGATTTCCACGCCCTTTGGAAGCGCATAGTTCGATTCAAAGCACATGCCGCCCATGCTGTGATTGCACATGATAGCATCATAGTAGCTGTTGGTGTTTCCATATTCGTAAACTATGGGCGCATGATACTCATAACGTTTATAAACCCTTTTGTCGTTCACCGAAACTTCCATAAACTGAATCCTGATAATAAATAAAATAATACGTTCAAAGTAATGCCGCAATTGTCTATAAAACCATAATACAGAATAAATAGTGTGTCAAGAAAAGAAATAGCACAAGATGTTGTGGATAAACAATATTGTTAATTTAGAAGTGTCAATCGGAAAGTGTGGCCGGATAAATAATCAGATAATTAATCATTGACATAATGTATGTAGGAACTTAATAAATTATAAGTAAGTATATGATGACAATTTCATAAAAAGTCAAAAAACCATTTATTGTCATTCCGGCGAAGGGCGAACACGGAGTGACGGGATTGGGACTTTTTACGAAACCATCAAATGATGAAGTTTTATAAAAAATTATCGTGATATATGGTGATTGACAATTCATATTATAATGCCGGCGTGAAGGTCGATGAATATTTTGTAAAAGTATCTGATGGCGTTGAGTTGAAAATAATAGATTTTAATCCTGAAAATGATACGCCGGAAAAGCCGCTGTTTATATTTGTGGCGGGTTGGGTCTCTCTTATAAGTGGGTGGAAAGAAGTGCTAAAGAGGCTCACATCCTCCTGCCGGACACTTTATATAGAAACCAGAGAAAAAAAGAGCGCCAGGCTGCCCGGAAATAAGACCCTCGATTTTTCAATTCATAGAATGGGCCTTGATATTGAAGAGATCCTGCATAAAATAATTCCTGCAGAACGTTCCTTTTACCTGGCAGGTAGTTCACTCGGTTCTACTGTGGTACTCGACTATATGAGCCGCCATGTTAGGCAGCCCGATAAGGCCATATTAATAGCTCCGGTTTGTGATTTTTCATTTCCGTTATGGATGCTTTTTATCATACGATTTATTCCGGCAGGCTTTTATTCTATGGTAAGGCCAATCCTCAAATGGTATTTAAGGAATATACGGCTTGATAAAAAAAATGAGCCTGAGCAGATCAAAAAGTACGAAGGCACAATTGACGCCGCAGAACCTGCAAGGCTCAAGGCAAATGCCTTTGCCATAAAAGATTATTCCCTTTGGGGCAAGCTGGAGAAAATCAAG
>JAFDJC010000059.1 GCA_019307665.1 Deltaproteobacteria bacterium
GGCATTGGAAATAGTATCGTTTTTGATTATCTTGAGGAATTTTATCCGGAAGGCGTTACTGAATTCAGACAGATGCTGGAAAAACAGGGCTTGGAACTCCCAAGAAATATTATTGCTCAAACTGATGATGCCGGTATAGAAAAGATGATTGATGTAGCAATCGGTCTTGAGCCACTCTGGGATAACGCACTGGGTCCTGAATGGAAAAAGATTATGACAAGAGGCAGAATTAAAGAACTTTACCAAAGAATGTAGCTAAACTATCATAAACAAATGACTATAAAAAAATATAACAAAAGAGCGCCTAAATCTTTAATCGGAGCTTACATCGGATTTTACACCGGATTTTTAAAACGCATAATTAACAAAACAAGACGCTGTCTATCAACAGATATTCATTTTGGCAGACACCTTAGCGGAGTTCCTGAGAACGGGATTGTTGTTTTTCCGCTTTATCAATCTGTTCTGTCTTGCGGTATCTCCGGTATTGTTGCCATCAATAAAAAGAAAACAAAAATCGATGATATCGATCCAGGGTTGATTGCAGATGCCATAACAAAAATTGACGCCTCGGGATATACTGTATGCAAAAAGAAAGGCGTTGATTTTAGCAAACAATACCTTGGCGGAGATAATTTGATCTCCTCACTTTACCTATCTATTTGCAATTTAAAAAAAGAGAGTCTGTTCAATAAATTATATCATAATATTAAAGTAAAAGATGAGCTAAAGATTTTGGCATCCCGTATTTCCGCATTGATTGATCGGGAGGATACATTACTTTCTGAGAACATGGGACATCTTAGCAATGAAGATATTGCAGTCGCATCAAGACGCATAGAAGATTTAAAGGATATCGGCTGGTCTCTTAACATAGAGGTTCTTGGAAATATTGAAAAAGTTTCAGAACTGATTAATACTTCCAGTAGCCAATCTCCAAAACAGATTAATGCGGTTCATGTTGAATTTTTTAAACGGATCAATGTTGTGCTTAACAGTATTGATCGTCTTGAAGTAAGAGGCAGAGATTCCGCAGGGATATCTCTGGTGCTTGTTTTGGACAAAGATCAGTATAAAAGATTCAAGGAAAGAATAATAGATGAACAACTGAATGATGCATTTAATTCCAGAACAGAGGGGCATATTCTTGTTAATGGAAATATTAGTGTCAGTGAGTCGGGAGGTGAAGAAGGAAAGGGTCTAATTCCCCTTACATTTACATACAAGGTGGCTTCGGAAGTCGGGAGTCTCGGCGATAATATCAAATTTATTCGTGAACAGATTAAAAATGACGGGATTCTTCAGATTCTTTTTATGTTTCCCGTCACTTATTTCACGGTATCTGCACATACCCGTTGGGCTTCAGTGGGTGAAATTTCCGAGCCTAACTGCCATCCCGTGGACAATCTTGCATCCGGCGTTAGCAAGAGGGGAACCATTCATGTATGCCTTAACGGTGATATCGATAACTATCAGACCTTAAAAAACAATCTTGAAAAAGACGGCGTCACAATAGATGAGAATATCTCGACAGACACGAAAATAATTCCTCTCCAGATTGGTAAATACATGAGAAAAGGCAACACTGTTGAAGAGGCTTTTCGTTTATCTGTTAATGATTTTGAAGGTTCGCACGCAATTTCCATGCATACCGATCTTGTTCCCGGCAAATTGTTTCTCGCACAAAGAGGAAGTGGTCAAGCTCTCTTTGTTGGTATGGCTGATGAATATTATATCGCCGCATCCGAGGTTTATGGATTTGTGGAAGAGACACCCTTTTTTATTAAACTGGAAGGCGAAAAGATTGTTGAAGGAAAAAAAGGAAAGATCCAGGGACAGATTCTTATCGCTGACCAGATGTCTGAAGGCGGCCTCGCAGGAGTCAAAAGTTTTTACTATGACGGGACACCTGTTGAACTTAAAGAAGAAGATATTCAACATACCAGGATTACATCCAGGGATATTGATCGTCAGGATTTTCCCCATTATTTTTTAAAGGAGATTACAGAATCTCCTGTTTCAGTTGAAAAAACGCTTCAGGGTCGCTGGAAAACAGATAATAAAAGCGGGCTTCAGGGTATTACATTGGATGAGACAGTTATACCTGAAGATATTAAGGACGCTGTCTCCAGGGGCGTTGTAAAAAGAATCTTTGTCGTCGGACAAGGGACTGCAGGTGTTGCGGCACAGGCTTGTGCTGATATTATCAATTACTACATGAATGATCCCTCTATCAATATCAGTGCCTTAAAAGCCTCTGAGATGAGCGGTTTTAAGCTTGGCGATACGTATAACGAAAGCAGCATGGCCGATACACTGATGATTGCCATAAGCCAGTCCGGAACCACAACCGATACAAACAGGACTGTTGATATGGTTCGTGAGCGCGGCGGCCTCACAATTGCGATCGTCAATCGTCGTGATTCTGATATTACATTCAAGGTTAACGGTGTAATTTATACCAGCAGTGGACGTGATATAGAAATGTCGGTGGCTTCAACCAAGGCATTTTACTCACAGATAGTTGCCGGGGCAGTTCTCGGGCTTTATCTCTCCAGCCTTAAAGGGCGGCGGAGCCCGGAGTTTGTATCAGGTGAGATAACGGAGTTGCTTCGCCTGCCGGATCATATGAGGAAAGTTTTTTCACTAATGGCTGATATTAAAGCCTCTGCAGAAAAACTGGCCGTGACCCGAACATACTGGGCGGCTGTCGGTAGCGGTCCAAACAAGGCATCCGCAGATGAAATTCGTATCAAACTGAGCGAGCTTTGCTACAAA
This sequence comes from Deltaproteobacteria bacterium, assembly GCA_019307665.1. GTDB lineage: Bacteria > Desulfobacterota > Desulfobacteria > Desulfobacterales > SURF-7 > JAFDJC01. The sequence continues at coordinate 2,779 of JAFDJC010000059.1, forward strand.
ACAATTTCATCAGACTTTGTTGAAGACAAGAAGCATATCGACCTTTCGTCAGAACCCTTGATTATCGTTTGTGCTGCCGGGACGCGAGGGAGTGTTATAGGAGATATTGTTAAGGATACAGCTATTTTCAAGGCACACAAAGCTATTCCGGTTGTGATTGCTGATGAGGGTGAACAGAGATTTTCTGCATATGCTGAAGATGTCTTTCACGTCCCGGTAACAAGTGAACATTTGGCACCTGTGTTAAATACACTTGTCGGTCATATCTGGGGTTATTATGCCGCGCTTGCAATCAATGACGGGTCGGGTTTTTTATATAATTCACGGGAGGAAATAAAACAAATAGTTGATGACTATTCAGTACAAGGGCTCGATATTTATGAAGTGATTCTGGAGAAGCGTTTTAGAGAATCTATTTTAAAATTTTATAAAGCATTCAGGAAAAAGAAGGCTGAAAATAAATTTCCTGAAATCATGGGCATTAATGCCGCCTCTGACTTAACTCTATTGTTGAAATACCTTTCAGGCCGGCTGCCGGTGTCGGATTTTGAACTTGATTTCGGTAGTAAAGGTACAGCCTTCAATATGTTGAACATATTTTTTAAACAGCTTGGCGAAATGATTAATTGTATGGCAAGGCCTGTTGACGCAATTAAGCATCAGGCAAAAACAGTTACAGTCGGGACGAGCCGAATAACTGAAAGAATTGAAGGCATTTTGTTTGATACGCTGGAATCATACAATATTGGAATATCCCGTTTAACCAACAGCAACGTTATCGTTCTTAAAAACCTTCAGAGAATAGTATCCGGTATTGAGGGGGTTATTCATTACAGAATCGGTAATCTTAACGTTTTGGGCGAGCCTGATGATGATACTACTATTGAGGTTATTAAGAAGGGTGGTGTTCTGAAGCCGATACCGTCTCGTGTAGAAAAAGACACGAAGCTGAAAGGAACAAAGCGAATCATTACGCGACAGGGAAATGTTTATATCGGAAAGGGACGAAAGGATGACAGAAGCATTATCATCATACCCGTTATATCGGACTCCGCTTCAACTCCCAATCATATCGGCAATATGCTGCTATTAAATATCTCCTTTAAGGCGGAGATTGATTTCGAGGTTAAAAAGAAAGCGCTTGGCGGAAAATATGAGCATATCAAAAGCATTGTTAACGAGAACAATATCCCCTGGGAAGATAAATTTCTTGAACTGCTTGAAATAAAAGAGCTTTTCGGTCGTTCAGCTGAAAAAATCGGCGAATATATCGTATTTGAAAAAACCCTTACGCCCCCGCATTCTTAAGAGAAGCTCTGATAAACTCCCTGAAAAGTGGGTGCGGATTCAATGGCCGTGATTTAAACTCCGGATGGAACTGGCACCCAAGGAACCATGGATGGTCTTTTATTTCTATTATTTCGACAAGTTCACCGTTAGGCGAGATGCCGCTTAGGACTAGTCCGCTTTCTTCAAGTTTTTCTTTATATTCAACGTTGAATTCATAACGGTGCCTGTGACGTTCTGAGATTTCTTTTGTCTGGTAGGCCTGATATGCGAATGTGTCTTCCTCTATAACGCAGGGGTATGCCCCAAGTCTCATTGTACCGCCTTTTTCAGAATAGATATCACGTTTTTGCATGGTTCCTGCTTTAAAATCGTACCATTCTTTCATCAGATATATGACCGGATACTCGGTTTGTTTATCAAATTCCGTACTGTTGGCATTAAGCATGCCGGCCACATTGCGGGCATATTCCGCCACTGCTATTTGCATTCCGAGACATATGCCGAAAAAAGGAATTTTGTTTTCTCTGGCAAATTTGGCGGCCAGGATTTTACCTTCCACACCCCTTGACCCAAAACCACCGGGAACCAATATGCCGTCCGATGAACCCAGAATTTTTTTGCAGTTTGATTCTCCAATTTTATCGGAGTCGATAAATGCCAGATTGACTTTGCAGTTGTTGGGAATGCCGCCATGGTAAAGTGCTTCATTAAGACTTTTGTATGATTCAGTCAGATCCGTATATTTACCGACAATGGCAATATTGACCGAACACTCCGGTTCTTCCAGTTTTTTTACAAGATCTTCCCAAATTTCAAGCCTGGGGGCTCTTGTCCAAATATTAAGAGACTCAATAATTTTATCGTCAAGGCCTTCTTTATGAAATATTATGGGGACTTCATAAATGCATTTAACATCTTTTGCTGTAATGACGGCGTCCACATCAACGTTGCAGAACAGTGCAATTTTTGACTTAATATCCTTTGAAAGCAGTTTTTCGGTTCTGCATAGCAGGATATCAGGTTGAATACCAATGCTGCGAAGTTCTTTCACGCTGTGCTGGGTAGGTTTAGTTTTTACTTCACCTGCAGTAGCAATATACGGCACAAGTGTAAGATGGATATACAGGACATTTTCTTTTCCCTGGTCAGCCCTGAACTGTCGAATCGCTTCAAGAAAAGGAAGGCTTTCTATATCACCCACGGTTCCTCCGATTTCAACAATAGCAATGTCGACTTCTCCTGCATTCAGCATAATGCTTTTCTTGATTTCATCGGTAATATGGGGAATGACCTGAACCGTTCCGCCAAGATAATCTCCTCTTCTTTCCTTGATAATAACCGAATGGTAAATTTTGCCTGTTGTAAAATTATTGTTGCTTCCCAACTTAGCATTTGTGAATCGTTCGTAGTGACCAAGGTCGAGATCGGTTTCAGATCCATCATCGGTTACGAAGACTTCACCGTGCTGAAAAGGATTCATTGTTCCTGGATCTACATTGATATAAGGATCAAGCTTAACAATTGTTACAGTAAGTCCTCTGCTTTCAAGCAGGGCGCCTATAGCAGCGGAGGCAAGACCTTTGCCCAGTGATGAAAGTACTCCTCCGGTAACGAAAATGAATTTTGTTTTAAATGCCATGTGGAAGCCTCTTTTTACAACTTGTTATTGTTCAAATCTTTTTCTAAATTCTTCGATTGACTGGCGCACATTATTTAAATCGTCCTGCTGTTCTTGTGTCTTTTTTGTTTCCTCTGGAATCTTTGTGTATAACAATTCAGCCTTATCAATGTCAAATATATCCTCTTTCAGTATCGGGTTAACTTCAATGCTTTGCATTTCAATTGTTTGTAAAATTGTATTTCCCTGATAGATTTCGATCCGCTCAGGATACCATATTCTGTCAAATTTTTTCCAACCCAGGTAGATTATTTCCATATAATCGGCATTTTCAGGATTGTTTACGTAAGGCAAAATATATCTGAACGGCCTGAATGTTTTATGGTCAAACCATACCTGGGGGAAAGATTCATCAGGATATTTTGCACCTACAATATAACTGATTCTCCCATTATAGCGTCCCAGACTTGAAACTGATGTGTCTACACCAAGAACAGCGAGACGATTTTCGAGAAGAATTCGGTTTCTGAAAAGGAGAATATCTTTATAGAGGGTAAATAAAGATTCGGCTCTTGAAGTTATATTACCGTTGATGATTGTTAGATAACGGTCAGCTGAAAAAATATGTATTTTAATACCATGCTTTGTTTCAATGTCTGATCGAAAATGTTCAGGGAAGCTGTACTTGACGATTTCTTCATATTCTGCAACGTCCGTTTCATGTCCTGTTTCAAAAAGACATACCTTTTGTGAAACCAAAAGGTTTTTAGTGGTACCTATGTTTTGAACCATCAGATCTAGTATATGCGATCCGCTGATCACATAAGCATGGCATTTGTTGATCGGTCCAGTCAGCATCAGCGCAGCAATCAAGGCGGTGATGGCAGGTGAAAAATATTTTAGCATATATTATTTGTTCTGCAGACTTAGTGTCTAAAAAAGATTTTTGCTTGAAAAGACGGCTGCCTGGCCGAGTTCCTCTTCAATTCTTATAAGCTGGTTATATTTCGCAACTCGGTCGGAACGGGACATGGAACCTGTCTTTATCTGTCCGCCGCAGACACCCACTGCAAGGTCTGAAATAAATGTATCTTCCGTCTCTCCCGAGCGGTGTGAAATTACAGTTGTATAGCCTGCCTGTTTGGCCATTTCAATTGTATCAAGTGTTTCAGTGACTGTCCCTATTTGATTCAGCTTGATAAGAATTGAATTCGCGATACCTTTTTCAATCCCCTCTTTAAATATTTCCGGATTAGTGACAAAAATATCATCACCGACAATTTGGATAGATGCGCCAAGGCGTTCGGTCATCATTGCCCAGCTGTCCCAGTCCTGTTCGGCAAGTCCGTCTTCAATCGAGAGAAGGGGATATTTGTCTACAAGATCGGCATAGTAGTCTATCATCTCTTTGCCTGTCAGTGATTTGCCTTCTGATTTTAGCTCATATTTTCCGTTCTTGTAAAATTCGCTTGCAGCAGGATCGAGTGCAATACCGATATCTGTTCCCGGTGAGTATCCGGCTGATTCGGCTGCTTTAAGGATCAGTTGGATAGCTTCTTCGTTGGAATTAAGGTCGGGCGCAAATCCGCCTTCATCTCCGACAGCAGTGTTAAGGCCCTTTTCCTTTAAAAGGTTTTTAAGGCTGTGAAAGGTTTCCGCACCCATCCTTACAGCCTCGACGATACTTGATGCACCTACAGGAATGATCATAAACTCCTGAATGTCAAGGTTGTTTGCGGCATGTTCCCCGCCATTGACTATATTCATCATTGGAAGCGGGAGAGATCTTGCATTCAAGCCTCCGAGATATCGATACAGCGGCATTAAGTATGCATCTGCAGCGGCCCTTGCAGCGGCCATGGATACTCCGAGGGTGGCGTTTGCTCCAAGTTTCGATTTGTTGGGTGTGCCGTCAAGTTCAATCATAAAATTATCCAGTGCAACCTGGTCGGCTGCATCCATCCCGATAATCTCAGGTGTAATAATATCCCGGACATTATTTACCGCGTTAGAGACGCCTTTCCCTCCGTATCTTTTAGATTCGGTATCCCTTAGTTCAAGGGCCTCACGTGTACCTGTTGAAGCTCCGGATGGAACTGCAGCCCGTCCAAAAGCGCCTGAGGCGGTTTCAATGTCAACCTCAACAGTGGGATTTCCTCTTGAATCAAGAATCTCTCTTGTTTTTACATTAATGATTTCAGTCATGGTATCCTCCAGCTTGATAAATATGTTAAATCGGGAAGCAGTTTTGCGGCGGCCCTGAAGTATAAAACCAGGAATTTTGCAAAACATTGACAAAATAAGTTGAATTGTTACAATAATTCAGTTTAGAAGTCAAGAATCGCAATTAACATAAATTATGAAATATGCGGATTTTTGTCCGAAATAAAGAGAAGTTGAATTATGAAAAAAATAAAACTGTACAATAGCGCGCATCTTATTGTGTCTGCCATAAGAATTCTTGAACATCAGGATAATGTGTCGCCGTCTGTTGAGAATGTCTGCGGAATGCTTTTTTTTTCCATTGAACATGGTAATTTCATATGTAATAAACTCAAAGAGATGGGCATTGTCGATATTGTTGACGGTGCGTTCGGGAACAAACTATACATTCGTGATTTTAGCAGGATCGAAACAATCCCGGCAGAGGAGGAGGACACTTCAATCAAGGATGAGCTGGAAAAATATGCAGATTCTCGTAAAGAATTACAGGGCAGGATCGAATCAATAAAGGCAAAGCAGGACAATAAGAAAAAAGATCTTTTTGCAGAACTTGACAGACAGCTGAAGAGTAAGCTTGACAAGAAAGAATAGCGGTTTTCAGACTTACAATATTTTGATAAGGAGTATGTATGAGGATTGGAAAAAGTTTAGTGATGCAAATAGGATTGGCTTGTCTCTTTGTTTTTATTCCTTCTTCAGTTTTTGCTGAAACAACAAACGCAGACGTTTCAGAAGAAGCAAGTGTCTCTGATGCTACAGACATTCCAGACGCTGCCGACACTGATGAAAATTTAAACACCGGCAATATCTCAGGAAAAGATATCCGTTATGTAAAGGATTTTATTGTGATTACATTGCGAGCAGGCATGGGCGATGAATACAAGGTTTTAAAGACACTGAAGACCGATACTCCGCTTGAAGTCATTGAAGAGGATGTCGATTTCCTCAGGGTGAAGACAATCACGGGAGAAGACGGATGGGTAAGATCACGGTATATTACATCAGCTGTGCCGAAGCTGATTGTTATTAAAGGCCTTAAGAAGGAGGTTAAAAAACTAAAGCAGGATATTGAAATGCTCGAAAAAAACGTGGCTGAAATGAGTGGACAAAGGAATATTGAAATCGAGCAAAGTGAAAATACGACCACGCGGCTTCAGAAGCAACTGAAAGACAAGGAGAATAAAATCGCTGTTATGAAAAAAGAGACAGGCCGGGCAAAAAGCAAATACAGCAAGCTTCTGGAGAGCGCATCAAATGTTGCGGAACTGATTAAAGAATTGGAAGATTTGAAAAAGAATCATTCAATACTGAATAAAGAAATAGGAGAATTGAAAAGCACGAATCAACACCTTAAAAGTGAGAAAGAAGAGCTTGTTCGTTTGAGGTTGTTAAAGTGGTTTTTATCAGGGGGAGGTGTGCTGTTTGTCGGTTTTATTTTAGGGTGGATATTTAAACGGAAGGAGTATTATTAATATGAAATTTTTGGCTTGTTCAGGCTGGATGATCTGGTGAGGAAAGTAATAAAATCGTTCTTTATTATACTGCTTACCCTTCTGCTGTCAGGCTGCACATCTGTACAGAAGTCAATTTTTGAATTTGGCCTGTTTGTTGAGAGATACAGGTCAGATCTGGACTATAAGACGGTATCTGTGAATGGTGAGCGCTATGCATATCTTGAGCGTAAAGGCGACGGAGAAACCATTGTCCTGCTACATGGGTTTGCCGCAAACAAAGACAGCTGGATTCGATTTGTCAGGTATCTGCATGAATCATACCGGGTTGTCGTTTTGGATATGCCGGGACATGGAGACAGTCGGCTTGATATGAGCCGGAGTCATAATATTGAATATATAGCAGCAAGTGTGGCACAAATAATTGATAGCCTTGACATTGAAAAGTTTCACATCGCAGGGAATTCATTTGGAGGGCTTGTGTCAACTCTTTATTCGCTGGATAGTCCTGACAGGATTATTACTCTGGGACTTTTTGATTCTGCAGGTGTAGAATCGCCTGTTAAAAGCGAATTCTATGAATTGCTTGATAAGGGGGACAATCCTCTTGTGGTCAAATCCGAGGAAGAGTTTGACCGCCTGATGAGATTCAATTTTAATAATGAACCGTTCATTCCGTGGCCGGGTCGAAAAGTACTCGCCCGGCAGTTTGTGCAAAGAAGTGAGTTTAACCAAAAGATGTGGAACGATCTTTTTGAAAACAGGCGTAATGAGAATCTGAATTCAAGACTTGCTGAATTAAAAATGCCAGTGTTTATAATATGGGGAGAGAAAGACCGCATTTTGCATGTTTCAAATACCACCATATATAAACAAAATATTCCCGACTCATATGTAGTTGTCATGAAAGATTGCGGCCATGCACCGATGCTTGAAAGACCCGATGAAGCTGCAGAGCACTATTCGACATTTTTAAAACAGTTAGCGGCACAATAATCAACAGGGATAAAGTAAATGCCTGACCAAACCGGGAAACAGCTTCCAACTGACATGCAGCCGGCAGAGCTGCTTCAAAACCTTATACGGTTTGATACGACAAATCCTCCGGGAAACGAGGGGGAGTGTATCAAATACATCGAAAAAATTTTCTCCGGCATTGGACTTCAGACAAAAATTTTTGCAAAAGATATGAATCGCCCAAACCTTGTCACCCGGCTTCGCGGTCGGGGTGATAAACCTCCGCTTCTTATTTACGGCCATGTTGATGTTGTGACCGCCTCAGGCCAGGAATGGCGTTACCCACCTTTTGAAGGAAGGCGGATAGATGGATTTGTCTGGGGCAGAGGCGCCCTTGATATGAAAGGCGGTGTTGCAATGATGCTGGCGGCAATTTTGCGGGTGTGTGTTCAGAATATCAAGCCGGCAGGAGATATTATTTTTGCTGCGCTCAGTGATGAAGAAGCCGGTGGCGATCTTGGCGCCGGATATCTTGTGGAGGATCATGCTGATTATTTTTCAGGTACGAAATACGCGATAGGGGAGTTCGGTGGATTTTCAATGCATGTTGGAAACAAGTGTTTTTATCCGATTATGGTTGCAGAGAAGCAGGCATGCTGGATAAAAGGTTTGATAAAGGGGCCTGCCGGTCACGGTGCGATACCGGTACGGGGTGGCGCAATGGCATCACTCGGACGGATGCTCGGGTTGCTGGACAGACACAGGCTTCCTGTCCACATTACACCTGTTACACGCCAGATGATAGAAACCATGGCCCTCCATCTCGGATTCCCATCAGGATTATTTTTACGCGGACTTCTTCAGCCCGGCCTTACTGATTTGATTTTAAAACTATTAGGTGGCAACGTGAGTCATTTTGATCCCCTGCTTCATAATACGGTCAATGCAACGATCGTCAATGGCGGTAAGAAAGTCAATGTTATACCGAGTGAGATTGAGGTTCATTTGGACGGGCGGATTCTTCCGGGATTTGAACCGGATGATTTTTTTAATGAACTTAAAACAATTGTGGGAAACGATATTGATTTTGAAATTGAACACTATGATGCGTTTCATGGAAAGCCTGACATGGGGTTGTTTGATACCCTTGCATCTGTTTTAAAGGAACTTGATCAGGACGGGATATCGCTTCCGATGATGCTTCCCGGTGTTACCGATGGCCGTCATTTTGCTAAGCTCGGCATTCAAACCTATGGTTTTTTGCCCATGAGACTGCCGCCTGAATTTAATTTTTCAAAACTGATACATGCGGCTGATGAAAGAATACCCGAAGATGCATTGAATTTCGGTGCTGACGCGATATACAGATTGATAGAGAGATATTAATAAAAGCAATGAAAAAAAAAACATGTTGTCTGCTTGTTACTTTTACCGCCTTTCTCTGCCTTTTACTATCATGCGGCAGTGACAGCGGAAGCAGTATATCGGATACGGATTTAGTTGTTGCGGGACAAATTTCCTACACGGCTGAAGAATGTTCTATCGAAGGCCAGAACGACTTTGTTTACAGGGTAATGACCGATACCTATTTATGGTATGATACGGTACCTCAAATTGATCTTTCACTATTTGACTCTCCTGAAGATCTGCTTGAAAATATCCGATACTCAGAACTTGACCGGTGGAGTTATATTGCAGACCAAGATGATTACTATTCTTTTTATGAGGAGGGACGGTATGTCGGCCTCGGGTTCTCCATGATAAACACCGAAGGAGAAGTCCTGATAATGTATGTCTTTAATGACTCCCCCGCAGACCAATCAGAAATGGAAAGGGGTGACAGGATACTGGCAATTAATGAAAAGACTGTTGAAGAAATCGAGACAAATGGTGAATGGGATACTATTTTCGGAGAAGATACTGTAGGAGTTAAAGTAGACCTGGTAGTAGAAAAGCAAGGCAGTACACAGACACTATCTCTTACAAAAGATTGGGTTAATATCAACACGGTTCTGTATCATGGCATTATTGAAAATGAAGGAGTTAAAATTGGCTATATTATGTTTAAAAGCTTTTTAATGACCTCTCTTGATGAACTCACGACTGTTTTTACCCAATTTAAAGAAGAGGGTGTTGAAGAACTTATACTGGACCTGAGATACAACGGGGGAGGCAGAAGTGTAGTTGCCAAATATCTGGCCGACCTTATTGGAGGAGAGAACACAAACGGAAAAATATTTCAGAAATTTATCCATAATGACAGACACGCAAATTGGAACAATAGCATCAGTTTTTCAGAATATTCGATCAGCCTTGATTTGGAACGGGTTATAGTGATCGCAACAGGAAGTACTGCTTCTGCCAGTGAAATGGTCATAAACGGCCTGAAACCTTTTATTGATGTAGTAGTAATAGGCGATACAACATCAGGAAAACCTGTTGGAATGTACGGACATGATTTTTGTGATAAGCATATCAGTCTTATTGAATTTAAGATTGCCAATGCTGATGATGAAGGTGACTATTTTTCCGGAATCGATCCTGATTGCATTTCAGATGATGATTTCACAAAACAGCTCGGCGATGCCGGAGAAGATTCCCTGAAAGAGGCGCTGTATTATATAGCATGTGATGAATGCTCGGAAGGCCGGAGTTATACATCGGCTAAAAGGCAGATGTTGACAAATAAGAAAAAAACAAGGAAACAAATAAGGAGGTATGGTCTAAAAGGAGAAATAGGTGCATTCTAAATAGTAAACATCCACATATGGCTATTTTGTGGATGAGCTTCCTAAAAGCGCTGTGGGGAAGATTTTAAGAAGAAAACTTAAAGATATGGAGATTGAAAAACAGTCAAAATAAATGCATTAAAGATATTCAATATGGAACTCACGGAAATACAAAAGGGAAAAATAAATAGCATCGGTAAAAAACATGATCTTCGTTTTATTATAATACATGGTTCTTATGCCAGGGGGGAAGAAAAAAAAAGGAGTGACCTGGATCTGGCAGTTTACGGACAAAAAAAAATTACTCCTGATAAATTGTCCGAGATTTTTCGTGACCTTTCATCTGTTTTTGGAGACAACAGGGATAGGGCACTGGACATCAAATCACTGCACAACACCAATCCTTTCTTCCGTTTTCAAGTAGCAAAAGATGGACAATTGATCTATGGCAGTCCTGATGACTATGATGAATATCACCTTTATTCATACAGGAACTATAATGATAGCAGGAGCCTGCTGCGATTGAGGGATATAATGATTGATAAAAGGCAGAAACATCTAAAAGAGGCACTTAAAGAGCATGGTTAATCTGGAATTGATAAAAAGAAAAATAGAACTTATTCAACGTGACCTTGA
>JAFDJC010000239.1 GCA_019307665.1 Deltaproteobacteria bacterium
CAGAGCAAGAACAGAAAGGGGTAACAATCCCCAAAAGGGCAGCGAAGACGTTTCCGGCAAATTCACTTTTCCCTGAAAGAAAAGCACGGGTTTTTTCAGGTGTGAAGAAGCTTCTGATAATCCCGACACCGAAAACAACAAATAGTAGAAGCATCATCACTTTAGGAGTATCATAAAAGAAAAATTCTATTGAGGCGCCTAAATGAGAACCTTTTTCAATTTGTAATAGCACATAGGTTAGCCATGAAGATAGCCCTTGAAGCCTGTTGTATATCACCCACCATAAGTATATGCCTGTAATACCGAAAAGGGTGTATAGGTAAAGCTGAAATTTCATTTTTATTGGATTAAAATTTTTCTTTATGGTGTATTCAATACTTTTATTAGACTCCACAATTCTCTCCTAAAACAAAATATCATCAAAACCACTATTTTCATATTGCCATATATCTATGTGAAAAAGCCAAAAAAATTTACCCTATAAACTGCAAATATCTTCTCTTTTGATTTCAGGCAGCTTTTTAATAAGAACCTCTAACTCAGGATCATCCTCCAACCAGTGCTTCAAATTGCCAAGAAGGCTTGCAGCATAAGGGCTTTCCTTTCCATCAGCAAGATAATAATTGACCCATTTTTCATCTTTTCGAAAGTCGACAAGGCCTGCGTCTTCAAGTATTTTTAAATGTTTTGATACAGTCGGTTGTGCCAGAGTGAGCGCGGCTGTTAGCTCACAAACGCACATTGTTTTATGCTGCAACATTTTGATAATCTTTACTCTGTTTGGATCGGACAGGGCTTTTGCCACTTTTATAAAATCTTTCATATTCTCACCTCATATTTCTTTTTGGCAATATAGCAATTCATTAGGTATATGTCAAAGTAAAAATTCGATGTATTTTATTAGTTCTTCCTCATTCATGCCTTCAAAAATATCAAGGTTCATTTTCCTTCTCCTTTACAGGTTTACACTTCAACCAAATCCATCCATTCTTTACCCGCTGAAATTGTTGACATTCACATTACCATAACTTAAACAAAGGTTATACAGTTCAGTTCAAAAAGATTACATGGCGATTGCTTCACGACAGGACAAAGATTATGCCGGAAGAGAAAAATAATACCGCTGCCCCGTTTGAAGGATCTGAAACCTCTGAAAAAACGGTTTTTCCAGATACATCAAACACATCAAATACACCAGACACATTAGATGCAAAGGAGATCATTTTAGCTGTCAGAGAGCTCAATATATGCTTGAAGAGTGTCAATATGTATCCGACTGAACATGATCAGGTGAAAAGCAGTATCGAACGCGCCTGGCAGATCCTAAACAAAATATTCGATCACCTTCCCAGCCTGACGCTTGCTATTGCCGGAAAAAACCTGATGATCGGAAACGAATACCTGGACCCTGATAATGCCGTCTGCAAAGAGTTTGCCCTTTCATTAAAACAACATGATATTGCCTCAATTACATTCTACAGAGAACTCGACAGGGACGAGCTTAAACGAATCTTTTTAGTGATTAAAAGAAAACCGGATGACATTTCAGAACAAGGGGGAATAGGAGCTGTCATTGAAAACGAGAGTCTTATGAATATTAAAATCAAGACTGTCGATTACAGCAAGCTTAGCCTTACAGAAGAAAAAGAGATCTCCCGCAGGCAGAAAAATGATATTGATCAACAACAGGAGAATGTTTGGCAGAATTTTGTCTCCCATTTGGTTTCGGAAACAATAACCGACTCTGATGGCGGGGTTTCAGTTGACAAACTTGAAGATATTAACCCAACGGAACTGGCCAGGTTTATAAATGAAAACAAGATCGATACTAATAATGCGATTCGGACATACGACACGGTCGTTACCAAACACTTTGCCAAACCCCAAATCCAAAATCAGGCCCAAAATCAGATCAGTACTCAGACCCATAATCAAACCCGGAATCAAACCCGGAATCAAGACAGACCGACCACTCAAAAGAGTAACGTTTCATATGATCTGACAAACTGGAACACGCTGTTGGAGGAATTAAACCCTGAAATGAAACAACAGTTTTTATCTGTATCATTTGAACACTGCGAGCCGGAAAGCGATTCAGCAAGGACCGAAGATTTTCTCAGCAGCATGTCCGGAGGCCTGATTATCGACATGCTGAAAAATGCCAGTGAAACCGGCAAGGAGATATCCCCTTCTCTAATCAATCTTATCAGAAAACTATCAGCAGCACAGGGGGAAACATTACAAGGTATCCCTGAAGATATTTCAGCTGCTCTTACAAAATCCGAAGATGCCCCGGAAGTATCTAAAGACCATTTAAAAACTCTTTTTAATAGAGAAAAACATGAAGAATATGTTGTTGATGAATATGATGACATCTTAAAAAAACTAACAGACAGCTCAGATGCTGAATCAAAAACAAAACAGACCGATTTCTCGATAGATGATTATTTGGCCACACTTGAAGATCGGCATCTCGATTCCCGGATTGCCCGCATCCTGATCAGTTTCATGAATGGAAACATCGACAAGGAAGAATACAGTGCATATGCGGAAAAGCTTGTCAATATTGGTAAAGATATTCTTGATGTTCCGGAATTTTCCGTTTTGTCATTTATTTTCAAAGCTTTTCAGGCTCACCGGAAGAATAAAACAGATCAGGATATTAGATCGATAGCCAAAGAGTCCATCAATAAATTCAGAGAGCCGGCCTTCACATCCATGGCAGTAGCGGCTTTTTTCAAGACAGGTGAACTTTCGGACCGGGAAGGGTTTAATTTTCTGACAGCACTTGGCCCAAGAATCATGCCTGATATCGTAAAGCTTTATGCCGAGCAGGACAAACCGGAAATGCCGGGCCTTTTATCCGGAATTATCACACATTTCAGAAAAGAGGCTTTAGCTGAAGCACAAAAACGCTTGCGCGACACAAGGACTCTTTTTGTACGAAACCTGATTGTCATGCTTAGGGTCCTGAACGCAAATGAGGCTGAAAACAGCATAAAGCAGCTCCTTGAACACAACAATACGGATATTCAACTGGAAGCTCTGGAGACCCTATTGCAGTTCGAAAATCAGTGGGCGCTGCCGGTCTTAAGAAAACTGATTCGCAGCAACCAGGCCGATATTTCATCCAAGACGATTTTTCTTTCAGGGAAATTCAGAGTAAAGGATGTGGCAGGTAATCTTGCGTCAATGCTGAAAAGATATATCCTTTTCAAAGCAGACATTAAAAAGAACGAAGAAATCATCTCTGCCCTCGGACAAATAGCAAACCCTGACACGATACCGGTTCTTGAAAAGCTTATCTCAACGACACCGCTCCTTCATTCTAGAAAAATAGCAAAAATGAAGCTTCTGGCTTATCAATCCCTGGCCGGATATTCCTATAATGATGTCAAAAATCTGCTTGAAAAAGGGAGCAAGGCAAGAGATGCCGAGATTAAAGGTACCTGTCAAAAAATTATAAACCAAAAACGCGGTGAAAAATGATCGTAGAGGAAACAGAGGAAGCACATGAATAAATCCGGATACCAAGAAGATATTCTCCGGTTCATTTCTCATTTTAATGCATCGGTTAACAATATTCGTCTCTATTCCATGGACCATCCACAGGTAAAAAAGTACATCCGTACGGCATACACTATTCTTATAGATATTTTCAGGGTTAAAAAAGAGATGACTCTCCTTTTAATCGATAATGATCTTGTGGTGGACAACACACCAATTCGATCCGCGGGAGCTCACATAGTGCAGTTTGTGAGCATTCTTAAGGAAAGCGGAATAGAAAGGATTACACTTGTTGCGGGGCTTACCGGAAATGGTTTTTCCGGTTTTATCAGGGAGTTTGCATCATCCGACGACTCTGTTATCCGAAGCTCACAATTTATCAAACTAGGCAAAATCGACGTCAAGGTAAAAAAAGAAGCGGCAGACACAATGTCAACTCTTTCTAAAGAAGAAAAGGAAAACCTTGAAGAATTAATGGAAGTCAGGGATCTGAAATACAGTGAGATCAAACAGCTGTATCATAGTATGAAAGCACAGAAACAAGTTGATGTCCGGGGTGTGGACGATATGATCAAGTCGTTCATCAAGGGTTTTGCGCATGGGCTTAACCCGATCAACCTTCTGGCATCTATAAAATCAGCGGATGAATATACATTCACCCATGTCGTCAATGTTTGCATCCTCACAATGAGTCAGGCGGAAAGTCTTGGCTTCAAGGGAAAACATTTATATCAGATCGGTATTGCTTCTGCATTGCACGATGTCGGAAAGCTTTTCATACCTGATGAAATTATTAGTAAGCCAGGCAAATTGACACAAAACGAAAGAAAAATTATCGAAGGCCATTCTGTAAAAGGCGCACGCTATATTTTGAGGATGAAAGAAATTCCTAAACTCGCCGTACTCGGTGCTCTGGAGCACCACATTCGATACGATGGAACCGGTTATCCTGAATTAAAGGGAGACTGGCAACCTAACATTGTAAGCCAAATGATTGCCATAGCCGATGTATTTGACGCCATGCGCAGCAGACGTCCGTATCAGGAACCGAAACCAATGGAATTAATACTACAGATCCTTGAAAAAGAAAAAGGGACGACCTTTAATCCGGTTCTGGTGGATAACTTCTTCAATCTTATTAAATAAGATGTGTGCAGGATGAAGATACTCTGACTCACCCCAGTCTTAATCCTAATCTTAATCCTAATCATAATCCTAATCTTTATAAGCCCTTATCTGTCAGGACATTCCCCAAAAACAAGGTTTAAATATTAGCAATGATAGTAGCGGCAAGAGCTGAGTCGAATTGACAAGTGAAAAAGTCATTTTTCAATCAATTTCGGGGAAACTTTCAAAAATTTTTGTAAGCCTGAAACATGGGTGACACCGGCAACTCGTTGCCGGTGCCCGAAGGGCGAGAAGGGATTAACAAAAGAAGTTTTTGACGATATATTTCCTTCTCATTTTGATTT
>JAFDJC010000060.1 GCA_019307665.1 Deltaproteobacteria bacterium
CTTTCTGGTTGTTTCCAAAATTTAACCCAAATGCATACCGGTTTAAAAAAATAGAGCCTACCACTACATATTGATTTTAGAGAAAGTGCGGATTAGCTTTTGATTTCCGGAGGAATGAATTTAAATCCGGGATCAGAAAAATCAGCATTTATTGCGTCCGGTAGCAATGAGGATACGAAACGATAGTTGAACTATTTACATAAATTGCTTCTGCATGAAATTTTAAACCAAGGCTGTTCATAACTTTAAGTATGGCTTCGGAATCCGGACTTCGTTTCTCAGAGGAGTCTTAATGGCCTCCTTGGAACTAAAGTTGCCAAGTCGTCAACTTAGTAATTTCTTTTGTTGTCGAGATGAAAACCTTACGGAAGCTCAGGCAAATTAGTTATTGTATTAAGGAATTAAATATGTTATAAAAAATACGTATTAGAAATGGCTCAACAGGAGAGTTGAAATGAAAAAAAAAGAAAGACGTTTAGGTTTGGAACGGAGATCGGGTTTTGACAGGCGTAAATCACGCCAGTTTGATCTGTCCGGGACTGATTTTATTGAAAACAGAGAGAAATTCTCTCAAGAACGCCGGACAACCGGTGAGAGAAGGGAAGGGTATACACTGATATCCAAGTGGCACGGTTCTAAGATTGGTGTTGAGGTTAATCTGTAAGAATAACTTGTCGTTAATATTGAAAAGATATTATCTATCCCTGCCATTCATCATATCGTTCTGAAATTTTCCCGATAGTAGCCTCAAGATCGAACCATGCCTTTCTAAGCGTTACAAGAGACAATGCAAGACGGCTTTGAGCCGTAATCATATCCCGTTGTGCTTCGTTTAACCGGACAAGTGAAGACTGACCTGCGGCATATTCCATTTCAACAAGATCCCTGTTTTTTTTCACAAGAACTGCACTTGATCTTAAAAGAACAAGTTCTTTCTGAGCGAGCAGCAATGTTTCCACAGATGTTCGTACATCGGATATGACATCAAGTCTTAAGGCTTCGAGCATTTTTGTTACTTCTTTTTGTCTGCTTATAGCTTCTCCCAACCTGGCTCTGTCAGATCCTCCTGAAAAAAGATTATAAGTTACATTTACTCCTGCTGAGTTACCGAAGTCATCGTTTTCAAATGCCATATCATTGGTTCTGGTACCTTCATAAGCAGCTGATAGACCTACGGAAGGATAGAATTTGGCACGTTTCATTTTTACTTCTGCCATTGCTGCGTTCAATAGAGATTCACTTTGCATGATGTCGGATCGGTTCAACAGTGCAAAGTTAATGAGATCTTGAATATTAACAGGTTCAAGTTCTTCATCTGTTTCAGACTGAAGGTTGGAGAGGGTTAGAGATTCCGGAAAAATAGCATTTGGCATACCAAGCACAGCTGCAAGGCCAAACATGGATGCCCTGAATAATTTTTTTGCTTTTAAAAGTTTTAGTTCTGCAGCAATAACCCTTATTTCAAAGTTCATCTCATCACTCAAGGAACCGGCACCCTGTCTTGATCGTGCCTTGGCTTCTTCGTATAGTTTTTGATTAAATGTTTTATCTGCCTCACTGATTTTTATGCTTTCCAGAGCAAGTTGGGCTGAAAAATATATTTCAACAACAGATGACAGCAACAGTCGCTTCATATCATCTTTTGCGAACTCACTCTGCTTTTTCCCGAACCGGGCTGCCTGGTTATAATAATATCTCTCAAATCCATTGAATAAAATCCAGGTGGCTCTGATGCCGGTATTGTAATAATTTTCAGGATCATCTATTGTTGCAGAAGGATTCAACAGTTTGGCATATGCCAGGTTTGTATTGTAGGCGTTTTGTGAAAGCGTAGTGTGTGAAAAAGATGCTGAGGCATCCAGCCTGGGCCAGTATGTTGCCCTAGCCTGATTAAGCATTTCCTTTGCCTGTTGAACACGCATAAAGGCAGCTTCGAAAGAAGGATTTTTTTCCAGGGCAATTTTTCCTGCAGTTTTCAGATCCAGGATTTTTAAATTAGTCAGATCGGTTTTTTCTTCTTCAGCAGTTTTTATTGCATCGGATGCACACAATCCACTTGCGCAAATTGATATGCTGAATATTAAAAAAAATAGGAAAAAAGAGATTGCTTTCATAACGTCACATCCTTTATCGCGGTTTATCTATTGTGTTTTAACAGCTTCAGGTTTTTGGCATAGGCTTTTCCAAAAGCGGATCCACATGGCGATTCCTGGCAGGCTCAACGCTTACTCGTTGGGGCCAGGAACCGTGTTTCAACCTAAATGTAAGCAACCTGAAGTCGTTTAATATGGCCAGAAGGCTGGGAATCAGTACTAGTGTCAGCACAGTGGCAAAGGCAACTCCTGCTGCAATGGACAGCGCCATTGGAATTAGAAATCTTGCCTGAAGGTCGGTTTCTATGATGAGCGGCATTAATCCGCCGACCGTACTCAGGGTTGTAAGGAAGATAGCCCTGAACCGCCTGCCCCCGCCTGAAATAATCGCATCAAAAAAAGGTTGGCCTTCAGCAATATTTTCATTGATACGTTCAATCAAAACAATGGCATCATTCACCACTACGCCTGTCAGGGCAACCATTCCGAAAATGCTCATGATCGAAAGGTCGTAACCTAGAAGAAGATGGCCGAGTACAGCACCAATGATTCCAAAAGGCACTGTAAACATAATAACAAATGGCTGTACATAGGAACGGAACATGGTTGCAATAATTATGAAAATGCCCAGTACCGCCAGGGGAAAGCCTACAACAAGGCTGCCGAGGGATTCACGCATTTTTTTCTGCTCACCCTGAGCCGCTACATGAAGGCCCGGATATTTTTTTTCAAGCTGCTGGAAAAAACCGGCGGAAAGTTCGGAAAAAATTTCGTTTGCATTGGCCTTATTGGTATCCACACCGGCACTCACCATAACACGTCGCATCCCGTTTGTACGTGTAATGGTGGAATATCCCGGCGCAAAGGTTATATTCGCAACCGACATCAGCGGAACCTCGTGCCCGCTTAATGTCCTGATTCGGACATTGTCGAGATCTGATATACGATTTCTCTCATCAGCAGTATAGCGAACCCTTACGCGGACATCATCCCTTCCCCTTTGCAGTCGGATCACTTCATTTCCATAATATCCGGTATAAATCTGCCTTGCCAGATCATCCACGGTGAGGCCAAGAGTTCGCGCCTCGGGCTTTAATGTGAAACGGATTTCGTTTTTGCCAGGTGAAAAGTCTGATCGAATTTGATACACGCCATCAAATCTATGCAGCCTTTTCATAAGATCATTTGTTGCAGCAAGAATATCATCCATGTTCATGCCCTGGAGCCATACTTCAATCGGCGACCCCGGAGGACCGGTTTCCAGACCTGAGAAGGTGAGGGCTTTGATTCCGGGAATGGGCCCGATTTCTTTTTCCCATGCCACCATCAGATCCTTGGTATGGACGCCCCTTCTCTCGGAGTCAATAAGAATGCCCTGAACCGCCCCAACATTTGGGCCAAAGGAAGGTATCTGGTCTAGGGTTTGACCACCAAGAGACAGACGATTTTTAATCATGGGATCTCCTGAGAGTGTTTCCGTCTTATCCGCAAGCCTTAGGAGCGCTGCATCAACCTGCTCAATTGCTGCCCTGGTGACGTCAGCTGGTGTTCCGTTTGGAAATTCTATGGTGGAGGTAATGATGAAACCATCTACTTCCGGAAAAACCTCAAATTTAAGGACACCTCCCTTAATCAGGCCGACTGTTAAAAGCAGTATGCTGATGGCCACACAAAATGAAATATAGCGCCAGTAAAGTATTTTGCTTAAGAAGGGTTTGTAAACATTTTCAACAAACCACTCCATGCCGGAGCTTGTATATTGATGCAATAATTCCAGTCGCCTTGTAATCCTGTTAGAGTTTTGATTCTCGGCATTAGGATCAGGAAGATGGCTAAGATGTGCGGGTAGAAGAAGAAGGCATTCTACAAGCGATATGGCAAGACAAGCTATGACAACGGCCGGAAGAATCGATATAAACTTTCCCATAATACCGCCCACATAGAAAAGCGGAATAAATGCGACAATAGTGGTGATTACAGCGGCGACAACCGGCATCCCCACTTCACTTACACCATCTACTGCAGCCCTGACGGGCGGTTTCCCAAGTTTACGGTGTACATAAATCGCCTCACCGACAACAATGGCATCATCCACGACAATACCAAGGACCATGATCAGTCCGAAAAGCGAGATCATGTTGATTGTTCCGCCTATTGCCCATAATATTGCCAATGCTCCTGCAATCGAAATAGGAATTCCCATTCCTGCCCAGAACGAGAGGCGGGCATTTAAAAATATCCACAGCAGAATGAAAACAATTGATAGTCCTATCGTACCGTTCCTTAGGAGAAGATCGATTCTTGATCTCAACATATCTGTATTGTCATACAATATATTAAGATTGGCACCTTCCGGAAGCTGCATTTTCTTTTTGGAAACATATTGGCCCACTGCTTCTGATATTCTCAAGGCGTCTTCTTCCTGGGTCTTTTGGACAATGATGAGAAGAGAAGTTTCACCGTTTATGACCGCGCTGATAGGGTCTTCAGTAAAGCCGTCGTCTATATGAGCGATCCTATCCAGTGTAATGATTTCTCCTTGTGGGGTTGCCATCACAACAATAGAGGAAAGCTCTTCGGCGGTATACTTTCTTCCCAATGTCCTTAGCCGTATGTCTTCGCCTTCGGTTCTTATGGTACCGCCGGCAAGATTCAAACTGCTTCTCCTTACAGCATTTGAAACATCTGCAAAACTCAGCCCATATTCGCGAAGCCTTTTTTCAGAAACCTCTATACCTATTTCATAATCCCTGTCACCAAAGATAGCTACCTGGGAAATTTCAGGCAGCTGTTGGATTTCATCCTTTATCCTTTCAGACCACTCTTTAATTCTCTTTTCAGACATGTTCCCTGAAATAAATAACATGACTACAGGATTTTTGAGAATCAACTCGTTAATGACCGGTTTCTCGGCATCAACCGGGAATGTTGAAATAGCATCAACTTCTGTCCTCACCTTATCAAGGACAACACTGACATCATAATCTTCTTTGACTTCTATTATACTGGTACCGACATTTTCATTTGAATAGGTTGTATATAGTTTTATTCCTTCAATGCTTTCAATTGCCTCTTCAATTTTCCTGCTGATGCCTTCTTCTACCTCTTCAGGGTCAGCCCCTGGATAGGGAACAGAGATCTTAATCATATCGAGTGAAAATTCAGGGAAATTTTCACGAATCATGGAGAGCGTGGAAATCCCGCCGGCCAGGAAGATCAAAACAAGGGCAATATTCGCAAATACTGTATTCCCGGCAAATGAAACCAGTATTTTTTTCATGATTTATTTTCTCCGTTTTTATCTTCCATAATCTTCAACAATGCATTTTCAAGAGGATCGATCAGTCTGGTTGTCAGCACAACATCTTCCTTGTTTAGCCCACTGGAAATATATGCGTATCCGCCCTCAACGTAGTCTACAGTAACAGGAACAGTTTTAAGGCGGTTATTCACTGCAGTATAAACTGAATTTTTATAGCTGACCGCCAATCTCGGCAGGCGAATGACATTTTTAAGAGTTTTCCCCGGAATTCTTACAGAGCAGAACATACCCTCAACCAGAGGAAACCTTTTAGTTTTTTCTAAGGCAATGTTTTTCGAATCAACTCGAACTGCTGCGGTGAGGGTTCTCGTCTTTTGATCGAATTTAACGATGCGGTGCAACTGCCCGCTCCATGACTGTCCGACATCACCTTCACTCCAATTTATCCTGCACGGTACCCTGACAAGGCCCGAAAACCAGGTCTGGTTTTTTTTGAACCCGTTATCTTCAAACCCGTTATTCTCAAACCGCAGCCATTTACGGGCATAACGGCTATCGATGGGCACATTGATTTCCAGTATCGAATCGTCAACCAGTGTAACAACATGCTGACCCGGAGCCACAAACTGTCCCTTTTCAAGAGAGACATAACTTACCCTGCCATTGAATTGCGCAATAACTTTACAGCGTTCAAGATTTGTTTCAGCCATTGTCAGGGCCTGTTCGACCTGAGCAAACAAGTCATCTGTTGAAAGCATGGCTTTTTCCGCCATATCAACACCTGACTCGGTTCCAACATTATTTTCTTTGAATAGAAGATTGGCCCGTTTATATTCCTTTTGGGCCAGCTCTCTGGTCCTTTTAAGAACTTTCAAACGTTTCCTGCCAGCCTCTACAGCAGTGACGTAGTCCTTTGAATCGATCTCAAAAAGGGTTTCTCCTTTTTTGATTATTTCGCCTGCTTCAAGCCGGGGATGCACCTTAATAATTTTTCCTGAGATCTCCGGTGCTATGTTGACAATGTTCAGTGCTTTGACTTCACCGTATACGTTTATAAATATCGGATAGTCTTTTTTTTCAGCCCTGACAACTTCAACTTTCAATGCCGGCTCTGTGATTTCAGCTTCAGCAGGTGGCTTTTTTAGACTGCCAAGCACTTTCATCCCCACCAGGCCGACAAAAAGAACAAGGGCGCAGATGACGATTCGAAAAACAACTTTCTTTCCCTTTTGTTCTGATGTTCTTAATTTCTCTGTTGTCATTTTTTGTCACCTTCTTAAAAATGTATTAGACAAGCCATCATTTATAATTATTTTTTGTAACTTCTCAATAACTCTGGGCCAAGAATATCTCATTTATAAATATCTGAAACTCGCTTTGCTCAGACAGTCACCTATTTATAAATGAGACATCCTTGCCCCTTTGTTTTTTTGAAAACTTGCTAATTTTTGTTATCGAGGTCAGGATTCTTTTTCCAGAACAGGCTTGATTTTTTCCAGGACCTCGCTCCATTTTTTTGCTGTTTCCGGCCCGATTCTTTCAACAAGTTCCACAAACGATTGCAAAATTGCATCTTCAACACTTTTCATATCATTGATCGCCTGTGGAGAAATCTGAACGATCACTTTTCTTCTATCTTCGACACTGTGGTTTCTTGCCAATATTCCCTTTTCAACCAATTTTTCCACCATGACCGATGTAGAAGGTGGAGATACACCCAGAAGATCCGACAGCTCATTCATGGATAGCCGGCCGCGCATATTCACCATGATCATGGTATGGAGCTGGGCTGCGGTCAGATCGGCCAGGGCATCTTTTTTGCCCAAGGCCGCAAGCTGCTTGCTCTGTACCTTGAATACACGATTCCTGATCAGCTTGCCTGTTGTAAAAATGTTGCGTGCCAGTTTTTCGATTTCCTTCATGCGGATATCCTTATGTCTAAATTTATAAACTATTTTAGTATCTAATAATTACAATAACTAAAAGTTAGATTATCTAAATAAATGATATGGTTTTTATTGTCAATATAAATTTGAAGCTAGGTGAAATGGAAAACAATCATGAAACGTCTCTACAGGTCAGAACGCCTCGCGCATGCCGATAGTCAGCCCAAAGCCGCCATCGACCCAACTGAAATCAATCCTGGTGTTAAATTTTTCCGAATAGTTAATAGCGTATCGAAGCCCGACACCGGCTCCGGATGTCCAGCCGTCATTATGAATGTCGGACAGGTCTTCAGCCACTTGTGCGGTTTCCATAAAAACCGTTCCGCCAAATCGTTTGTAAATCGGAAAACGCCATTCAGCCTGAAAGGCGATCATGTCCCGATCTCTATAACGGCCATTTTCCAGGCCTCTAAGGATATTATAACCGTTTGGAGAACTTAGGTCCTGAAATGGGATATCGCCCCGCATGAGCTGCACATAGCCTCTGATCCCGAGACCGGTGACTCTTGCAAGAGTTATAAATTGTCGCATGTCAAGCGTGTATAAGGAGTAATCAAAATCGCTTCCAAAAGAGTCTTCGAAATATAGAGCATCAGCCTTGATAAAGGTCCCATCCCGGGCGTCATTTACATTATCACGCGTGTCCAAAGAGAGTGTGATACCGAGCCCGGATCGAAGCCCACCCTCTGCGCCGGTGAGACTTTCATTTTGCAGCACGCCTTCGGATTCCGGGGATTCCGGTTCAATCCAGCTGTTTCGAAACTTATAGAGAACACCAGCATAAAGGAGGTCTATAAATTTTCGTTCGAAAACAATGCGCGTATCCAAACCGGTTGATTCAAAGAGTTTTTTGTCTTCTTCTGTTGTATCGTTTCCAATACCATAGAAATTGGCAGGCCAAAAACGTCCATTAGCAGTCAGATTTAGATGATAGAGATCTCTTTTTAAATAAAAATCAGAGGTGACACCGGTATAATACTGCTGGTTGACTGTCCCAAAGGCGACAAAATCGATGGTTGATGTTCTGAACTCATTAGACTCCGGTTTAAAAAACCTTACAGCCAATCCACCAAGTTGCAGCCCGGTTTCGGTTTCACTGGCGATCACCGGAAAGAAGGCCCATTCCTGAAAATCTTCTGCCTGGAATTCTTCTTCAGCCTGATGGGTTGCATCATCCTGATGGGTTGCAGACGACGTTTTGTCGTTTGTTGGTAATGCTTCTTCGGCAAAAGCCTTTCCAATATTTAGGCAAAGGCAGCATATCAAGATCAAAATTATATTCATATTGTATCTATTATGGCATTGAATGGCCTGTTTCATAGTGCCTCGGCCCTTCCCTTTTCTTCGTCTGTGAAATAAAAAAGGACAGCTCCGATGATAAAAAGAATGATAACCGATGCAATGCTCCACCTTGATGCCAGCATGCCGACAGCCTCAATCTGTGCAGCTGTAGGTGACGGAGGCATCAGAATCCGTCTGGCTGCGAGACCGACAATTCCCATCAATGTGGGGCCTATAATCGCCGCGAATTTTCCAAGCATATTATAAAAACCATAGTATTCGGCTTCCTGACCTTTTGGAATAAGCCGCGCATAATAGGATCTGCTTAAAGCCTGTATGCCTCCCTGGACAAGGCCGACTGCAACAGCAAGAATGTAAAATTCATGCTTTTCAGTCATCATGGCTCCCCATATGGTGATGCCCATGTAGACAAAGATGGCAAGGTATATTGATTTTTTAGGTCCCCATTTTTCCCCGAGCCTGCCAAATACAAGTGCTGCAGGAAAACCGACAAACTGCGTAATTAATAATGCGACAATTAAATCGTTGGACTCAAATCCAAGTGACAGTCCGTAGTCAACCGCCATACGAATTATGGTGTCAACACCGTCGATATAGAACCAGTAGGCAAGAAGGAATAACGCTACTGTTTTGCGCCGGCGAATTTTTTTAAGGGTTTCAAAAAACTGCCTGAAACCCTCTATGATGATTTTAATGCTGATCGATGATGCATCCGGCCCTTTTTTACCCTTATCATCTTTATTTTCGGGGACCCACATAATAGTTAGAATTGAAAAACCTCCCCACCACAGGGCCACGGTAAGAAAGGAGAACCTGACAGCCGATGCTGCATCAGGCAGGCCAAAACGCTCCGGCATCAGTGTCATCAGTACGTTGATTGAAAAGAGGAGGCCTCCTCCCAGGTATCCCATTGAAAAGCCGAGGCTGGACACATAATCGAGTTTATTTTCATCGGCAACAGACGGAAGAAGTGAGTCATAAAAAATATTTGCACCTGAAAACCCTATAATGCCTGCAGTATAAATAAAAATAGCAAGCGCCCACTCACCCTTTTGAACAATAAAAAGGCAGGCTGTCATCAATGCCCCGAAATAAGCAAAGAATATCAGAAATTTTTTTCTAATGCTTCCTTTATCCGCAATAGCTCCCATTATAGGAGCCATAAGAGCAATGATAAGGCTGGCTGCTGAGTTACCGAAACCGAGCATTGCAGTGCTCGTGTTAACATCAGCCCCGTAGCTCCAGAATTGTTTAAAGAAGATCGGGAAAAAGCCTGCCATAACCGTTGTAGCAAAAGCTGAGTTTGCCCAGTCGTAAGCAGCCCATCCCCATACGGCTTTTTTTTTATCATCCATTACCGTTCACCTTTTTTCATCCTGTTTAAGACCATCTTTGAAACGTTTTTCTGCATACCAGTCTATCTGTCGGCAGATTCCTCTGATAATGCTTACTTCTTTTGCCCTGAGTTCCAGGCGGGAAAAAAAACGTCTGAGGTTGTTCATCCAGTAATCAGGATTTTGCGGGTTGATAAAGCTGATATGTATCAGAACCTCCCTGAGATGATCATACATGTTGTCAAGTTCAAGCCTGCTTGCAAGACGCGGCAGGATTTCAGGTTCGGCAGTTGAACTTGCGATAAAAATTTCATAACAGATCAACATAACCGCTTGGGCCAGGTTCAGGGAAGAAAAATCTGCCGTGGGAATGTTGACAAGGGCGTGGCATAGTCTCAGGTTTTCATTGGAGAGACCGCGATCTTCAGGGCCGAACAGAACAGCTGTTCGGTTATTTACGCAAAGGTTGGCAATATGTCCGGCGATTTGGTTTGGGGTCAGAATGTCTTTTCGCTGCCGTCCTGTCCTGGCGGTTGCTCCCACCACATAGTGAAAAGGCTCAAGAGCGTGTTTCAGGCTGTCTTCAATTTTGATATTTTCAACAATGTCTGATGCCGCATGAGTGGCCATTTTTCTGATCCGTTCAATTTCGTAAATCACAGGTTCAACGACAATCAGACTGCTAAATCCCATATTTCGAATGGCACGGGCGGCCGCACCGATATTTTCCGGACTGCTCGGTCGATGAAGAACAATAGAAATATTATCCGGATTCGGTTTCCGGAGCATCAGGCAACGATTTCAAAGCTGTTAAAAAAATAGCTGATTTCAAAAGCAGCTGTTTCAGGTGCATCTGATCCATGGACAATATTTTTTTCAATGTCGGTGGCAAAATCCTTCCTGATGGTTCCTTCGGCAGCTTTCCTGTAATCTGTGGCTCCCATAAGTTCACGGTATCTGGGAATAACGTTTTCTCCTGTAAGCGCCATAACGACCACAGGTCCGGAAGACATAAAATCGGTCAGACTGTCAAAAAAAGGGCGTTCTTTGTGAACCGCATAAAATCCCTGAGCTTGCTTTTTGGTCATATGAATCATTTTCGCAGCGATAATTTTGATGTTGTTTTCTTCAAGGCGTTTTATCACTTCGCCGATCAGGCCCCGGCTTGTTCCGTCCGGTTTTATAATTGACAGTGTTCTTTCCATTTGTTTTCCATTCCTTTCAAAAAAATATAATAAAAAAATATGAGGCTCCAATACCAGAAGCCTGTAATCAAGTCAACTTACAAGAATTTTAGAAAATCAGGAAATACGATCTCGAAAACTATCATAAATCAGAAAAAAAGTGTAAGGTTTAGGGGGAAACTGAATTTTCAAAATCAAACAAACAGGCCAACATTTTGTCAAAATTCTCTCTTATAATCCGGATCAATTTTCGGGGAGAAGGTCAACATGCCAGAGCCTTGGTTTTTTTGTCTTTGGGATGATATCTGTTGACAGATAATTTGCTTTATGGTAATTGGTTGGATCATTGAATCATTGGACACTATCATGTAAAAAGGATATGAAACATAATGAAACAAGACAAAAGCCGAATGACTCCAATAGCCAAAAAACGGCTCCATGAAGAAATAATGGAGCAATTAAAAGACAAGATAATCCGAGGTGATTTAAAACCAGGTTCCAAACTTCCACCCGAGAGAGAACTGGCCAATCAGTTAGAGGTAAACAGAACAACTGTAAGGGAAGCGTTGCATAAGCTTGAAAGCATGGAGCTTATCGAGATTAAGCACGGGAACGGTATTTTCGTTAGAGATTTCTTTGAAAGTGGGAGTCTTGAATTGGCAGGACATATACTTTTTTTAAACGGCAAATTAAATATTAAAATTCTCAGGAATCTTTTGGATCTGCGGAGGCTGTTAGTGCCTGAAATAAGCTATTATGCAGCGTTGAATAGGAGTAAAAAAGATTTGGATGAATTGGAGCGGATGGTTTTTCAGAGCGACGAAATTTTGATCGAAGAAAAGGATTGGCGTGTTCACAACATCATTGCACGGGCCAGCGGCAACCTGCTTTTTGTGATTCTTCTAAATTCTTTTACCGGATTAACCAAGGATTTATCACAATTTTACTTTGAAATAGAGGAAAACAGGATACGGTCCCAAAAATTCCATGGTGAAATTTATAAAGCGATTAAAAGAAAAGACTCATTAAAAGCAAAAGAAATCATGTTGAATGTATTAAAATTCGCTGAAGAGCAAACTTTAAAAGCGCTTGGTATAGATATCCGGGACACTTCGCTCATTTAAGCTCCCAAGCTGAATGCGAACAAAAAATGTTTAGAAAATTGAATCATGAAAAGGAGAATTACCATGATGGCAAAAAAGAAATTCATTCCGGATTGGACGGAAACACCGCCA
Source organism: Deltaproteobacteria bacterium (assembly GCA_019307665.1). GTDB lineage: Bacteria > Desulfobacterota > Desulfobacteria > Desulfobacterales > SURF-7 > JAFDJC01. The sequence continues at coordinate 12,357 of JAFDJC010000060.1, forward strand.
CCGGAAAAATCATATCGATCAATCTTTAAATTGGGGAGACAAGATGAGTTCAAGCATCCAAGCGATGCATGGTACGATATGATCAAGAAAGAGTTCAGCCTTTCGGACACCGACTTCGGGATGAAACAAAAAGAGGGAAACGAAGTTGTAATCCTCGATAAAAAGCCCGGGCTTAGCGGAGAACAGATTGAAAAATTTTCTAAAATCCTAGGCAAAGAAAATATTTCAACAGACGATTATATCCGGGTAAAATTCAGCCACGGCCAGATGCTCTTTGAGGTTATGGACTTGAGAGAGAATAACGTTAGAAACCTTTCGGATGTTGTGGTACATCCCCGTGACAAAAACGACGTAAAAAAAATTGTCGAATATTGCAACGGAGAAAAAATCCCCATATATGTATACGGCGGCGGATCCTCCGCAACCATGGGACTTACCCCTACAAAGGGCGGTGTAACCCTGGTTTTGAACACTCACATGAACAAACTACTCGAACTGAATGAAAAAAATCATACTGCTATAGTACAGCCTGGACTGATGGGCCCGGATTACGAAAAAGCCTTAAACAGAGCACCCGAGCGATTTGATGTGAAACGTCGGTATACCTGTGGACACTTTCCCCAATCCTTTGAGCTATCTTCAGTCGGTGGATGGGTTGTAACCCTCGGGTCGGTCCAGGCCTCAACTTATTATGGAGATGCCTACCACATTGTCCTTGCTCAGGAATACGTGACGCCCGCCGGAGATTTTAAGACTTACGAGTTTTCAGGAACGGCAACCGGACCCAAAGTGAACGACATCATGAAAGGCAGCGAAGGTGCCTATGGCATCCTGGTCGAACTGACCATGAGAGTTTTCAGATATCAACCTGAAAACAGAAAACGTTTTGCCTTTATGTTTCCGACTTGGGAAGACGCTGTATCTGCCAGTCGGGAAATCATGCAGGGCGAATTTGGCCTCCCGGCAGTATATCGAATCTCCGATCCTGAAGAAACAGAACGCGGGCTCAAGCTCTTCGGGGCGGATAAGAGCTATATCAACAAGTTTTTTTCTTTGTTCGGGCTAAAGCCAATGGAGCGATGCCTCTGCGTCGGCACGGTTGAAGGCGAAAAGGGTTATGTTAGAAACGTTAAAAAAATGATCAGAAAAATTGCCAAAAGTTACGGTGCACTTTATCTTACCGGATCTTCTGTCAAGAAAT
>JAFDJC010000240.1 GCA_019307665.1 Deltaproteobacteria bacterium
TGGCCTCCGGTAGTGTGACAGCTAATTCAGAGGTCTTTTTCGATATAGTTATATTGGCAGTTATTGGTTTAGGTCTTTTTTTTGGAAACGGTGCAGCTTTGTCCTGAACAACCTCTTTACTCCCAAGATAAACAAAGCCGGCAATTAAAATACAACAAAACAATATCAGTACAGCTAATATAAACCGCCTGCGACTTTTTTCTTGAATGGATTTTCGTGCCGAATGAACTGAGTCGGGCCAAACAGTTGTTTCTTTGCTGTCACGGGATTCCTCCTGCTCAAGTTTTTTTAGTGCTTTCAGGATTGAACTCAAACCAGAAACTCCTATGTTTAGCCCGGCATGTCAAATGCCGGTTTCAAGATATGAGGAATTTTTAAGGAGCCGTCTTCGTTGTACAGTGCAATCATGGTGATCGGCCCCACTATACCGTCTACTTTAAGACCGTTTCTCTTTTGGACTTCCCTGACAGCTGCCAGAGTATATTTGTCATAAAACGGACTGATCTTAACGGTATTAAATCCAAGTTTTCTTAAATGTATTTTCAGCGTCAATATTGAATCGCGCGATGAGTTGACGGGAATAACACCGGTATAATTGAAAAAGTTTTTCCAGACAATATAAGCCGTCCCTGTCCAGCAGGTCTCCAGCTCCTTGATAGGCGCAACAATTATTGTGCTCTCGTCTTTAAAAAAACTGATTGTGCTGTCATCTATTGCGCTGACCGTCACAAATTTCGGGGACAATCCCTCTTTGGAATAAAGCTCAAGAATGGTAGGCATATTGTATTTTCTCAGGGTAGTAAAATCACCTTCTATGCGGTTGCACATGTAGCTTCTTTGTTTTGCCGCCAGTCTGAAAAACTCATTGTCATCATCCATACTTTCCAGGTAATGACTGACTTTGCCATCCTCCCCCCAGAGCTTTAGCGAATTTTGAAATGCAGTCATCCTTGACGAAGCGGTATTCATTGAGTGCAGCATATCCGGAATATTGGCATTCCGGATAATGTCGGGCTGGTCGGGTTCCTTTAATCCCTTTTCTTCATCATCAGCATCAATACTGTCTGCCGTCCGGGGTTCGCTTACTACCTGTTGCCCGGTTTCATATTGACCTATATCTTCCTGGTTTTCAGATACCTGATTTTTTTCAGGTTCATGATCTCTCTTGGCAGGTCCAATCGAATGATAAAGGTCTGTATCATTTTGGGCCGGCATGAGCTGAGATATTGTTTCGCCGGTTTTCCTGTATTTTACTGACATGTCATCCTGGATCAGCATTGGCTGAAAAAAAACAATCATCAAAAAAATCATAACAAGAGATACCAGAAGGACGGTGGATTTACTTTTGTTGAAACCAGCGGTGGTTTTCCCCTGCCTTCCGCCTTCAAGCTCTTTGATTGATGATCGAATAATCTTTCCGGATATTTTTTGACGATTGAGCGTAAAACCGGTCAACAGGGCTCGATCGCATATAATGTTGATCAATCTCGGAATTCCTGATGAATATTGATAAACCATCCGAAATGCTTCCCCGGTAAAATTGGCCCCGGGTTTATGAGAAGCGATTCTAATACGATGCCTGATATATGCTTTTGTTTCCTTTAATGTGAGCGGCCTTAAGTGACATCTCAAGGTTATCCTTTGACTGAGCTGCCTTAACTCGTTAGAATCAAGCATATCACCGAGCTCCGGCTGCCCAACCAGGATAATCTGGATCAACTTGTTTGTGGTCGTTTCCAGGTTAGAGAGCAGGCGCAACTGCTCCAGTACATCTTCGGTCAGGTTTTGGGCTTCATCAATCAGCAGGATAACATTTTTTCCGTCTTTTCTTTTTTCCATAAGAAAAGAATTTAATGTCTCGATCAGATCTCTTGAGGTGATGCCGTCTGAAGGAATGCCGAATTCTTGGTTTATTTCTTTCAAAAGTTGAATCGAATCAAGCTTGGGGTTGAAAATAAAGGCTGCTTCAGTATTGTCATCAAGATTTTCAAGAAACATGCGGCAAAGTGTGGTTTTTCCGGTGCCAACCTCGCCTGTAATTTCTACAAAGCCTTCTCCCTGACTGACGGCATAGTTCAAATGGCCCAGCACTTCTTCATGGCTTCTGCTCAGGTATAGATAATCAGGGTTCGGAACAAGCCTGAACGGCCTTTCTTTGAATCCAAAAAACTGTTTATACATTGATTTCAGGCTCCATAAAACGCTTTATACCACTCAATGAAGTTTTTGATCCCGACTTCAATCGCCGTTGACGGTTTAAAACCGACATCATTTACAAGATCATCAACATTAGCATAGGTGGCAGTGACGTCACCGGGTTGAAGGTCCATTAATTCTTTTTCAGCCTTTTTACCCAGCGTATCTTCTATAACCTCAATAAAGTGATTCAGCGAAACCGGCTGGTTGTTTCCGATATTATAAACCTTATAATTCGTGTAAGACGTACCGGGGTCCGGACTGTCGCCTGTCCATGAGGGGTCGGGTTCAGGTTTTTTTGCCATCACCCTTACGACACCCTCAACGATATCGTCTATATAAGTAAAGTCGCGCTGCATTTTCCCATGATTAAACACTTTGATAGGTTTGCCTTCCAGTATTGCTTTTGTAAAAAGAAAAAGCGCCATGTCGGGACGGCCCCAGGGGCCGTAGACTGTAAAAAACCTTAATCCTGTACATGGAAGCCCGTAAAGGTGGCTGTAAGTGTGCGCCATCAGTTCGTTTGATTTTTTGGTTGCCGCATATAAAGATACCGGATGGTCAATATTGTGATGGACGGAAAACGGCATCAGCGTATTTGCCCCGTAAACCGAACTTGATGATGCAAAAACAAGATGTTTGATATGGTTATGCCGGCAGCATTCGAGAATGTTGACAAAGCCGACGACATTTGCGTCCACATATGCATGCGGGTTTTCAAGTGAATACCTGACACCTGCCTGCGCTGCAAGATTAACAACAACATCAAAATCATGTTCTTTAAATACGTGTTCAAGATTTGTCAAGTCTTCAAGGTTTATTTTGGCAAAGGAAAAGTTGTCAGATGTTGTCAACCGGGCTAAACGAGCCTCTTTCAGCTTCACATCATAATACGGGTTCATATTATCAATGCCGGTCACCTTGCATCTGTTTTCAATAAGACGTTTTGAGAGGTGATAACCGATAAAGCCGGCAGCTCCGGTAACCAGAACATTTTTATAGTTTAAGTTCATCTTTTTTCATTCTCCTTTTGATTTCTGATTTTATAAACAAGAATAAACATTATAAAGGTATATTTTGTCAATTAACTTTTGATGGCTTCGAAAAAAGTCCCATTCCTGTGTTGCGCTGCATCCTGCTATTTGATACATGTGAGCAATAAATAAATCGGAGACTATTTTGAATTAAGATTGAAGGAGTTAGTAAATGAAAATACGTAAAGCAGTTTTTCCTGTAGCAGGCCTTGGGACACGCTTTCTGCCTGCAACAAAGGCGATGCCCAAAGAAATGCTTCCTATTGTTGACAAACCTCTGATTCAATATGCTGTTGAAGAAGCGTTCCAATCCGGAATTGAGCAGATAATTTTTGTTACCGGAAGGAACAAGGAAGCCCTGGAAGATCATTTTGACCGGCACAACGGGCTCGAATCCACCCTCATGGAAAAAGGTAAGACACAACTCCTTGATTCAATAAATAAAATGATTCCGGATACAGGTACGATTATATATACCCGCCAGAGCAAACCCCTGGGACTTGGACATGCCATATGGTGTGCACGCGACATTGTGGGAGACGAACCATTTGCCGTGCTTCTCGCCGATGACCTGATTAAATCTGAAACTCCGGTACTGGCCCAGATGCTGAAAGCCTATGAGAAGAGACAGTCTTCACTGGTTGCCGTGGTGGAGGTTCCCCGAAATGAAACCAACAGGTACGGCATACTTGATGCCGAAGAAACCGAAGATGGTTTAAGCAAAATCCGTGGTCTTATCGAAAAACCAGACCCTGATAAAGCCCCGTCAAACCTTGCGATTATCGGCCGTTATATCCTTACACCGGAAATATTTAAAATCCTGGGTCATAGAGAAAAAGGTGCGGGAGGAGAAATACAGCTCACAGATGCAATGGCCAGACTATTAGACAAACAGTCGATTTTCGGTTTCCAGTTTGAAGGTGAACGCTTTGACTGTGGAGACAAGGCAGGTTTTCAGATGGCCAATATTTCATATGCTCTTGCACGCCCTGACATCAGTTCTAAATTGAAGCCGTTCATAAAAACACTATTAAAATAAAGCTTGGTAAATAGGAAAGGCTATGAATTTTAGAAAAGAACAGTTACTGGAGGCGATCGCCCAAATCTCTCCAAACCGATATTTTCAGGCCCTGTTAATCATTCTCTTATTTTTTGGCATTGCAAAGATCCTGAATGTTATTATCACACGCGTAATCAAACGATGGATAACGAAGACGAAAGTTACGTTTGATGACGAGATTCTCGATATTTTTCATAAGCCGATTTTCGTCGGTGTCATACTCTTTGGTCTTGCAATGGCTGTCGAACTTCTGGAACTGAACGAGACTTTAAATATTTTCACCCTGGGCAGCCTGAAAACCGTGGCAATATTACTTTGGACAGTCGCATTTGGAAGATTAATGAAACTGTTAATCCGTCTGGTGAGCCGCGACAACAGCCGATTCATCTTTATACAGGATCAAACACTTCCATTGTTCAACAATCTTTTAATGATTCTGGTGGTGACCCTGTCCATCTATTTTATCTTGCTCGCCTGGAACATAGATGTAACAGCGTGGATGGCTTCTGCCGGCATACTAGGCCTGGCGATCTCTTTTGCTGCAAAGGACACATTGGCCAACTTGTTTTCAGGTGTATTTATCGTGGCCGATGCACCCTTCAAACTCGGGGATTTCATCGT
>JAFDJC010000241.1 GCA_019307665.1 Deltaproteobacteria bacterium
ACTTCGTATCTCATTAGCATCAAATCCTGTTTTTTTTTTTTTTTTTGCGACAGTAACGCCTTTTCTGCTTCTCCTGACAATTCCCCAAACAGTGTCATAAGGAGATTTGGATTTTGTTTTGGGTGGGGCCTTTTTGGACGCAGTTTTTTTCTTAGGTTTTCCGGTTACGGATTTGGCTTTAACCTTCTTAGCTATAGGCCTTGATCGTTTCTTCTTGCCTGATGTTTTAACCGGAGCCTTTGCCTTCTTCTTACCAAAAACAACATGATCTTCCATCTCAATACCGAATACATCCGCAAGATCCGACTCAGCTATTATTCTTTCGGTTTTCTTCTTGGACTGCCTGGGTTATCAGGTCTTTCATCTTGACTTTTCTAAGCTTGAAAAACAGGGCCGGGTCTTCATCTAATCTGGAGCCTATGCCATACAGGGTCGCGGCCACATGTTTGCACATGTAAGCCCAGTCAGGACAACTGCAACTGAATTCAATCTCTTTTGGCGAGGGGAACAGCCCCTTCCCCTGGACAGTGAAGATTTCCCCCAGCGTTTTGGGAAATTTCCCGGCCAAAAGCCCTTGAAGGGAATCCAGCTTTCCTTTACAGTCAGCCTTTATGCCCTGCCAGATCTTTTTATTAATGGCCTTGATCTTAATGCTTACGGAATATGGCTTTGACCTCGTTCCCTGGACCATGGATTCGACTTTACCTGAATCTATCCGGAGATCCAGCACCGCGCCGTGACGTACATAACTGCGTCCGCGCCCGATACGATTGCTGTAATCTGCATATCGTTCGAGGTTGAGATTCCATGACTTGCCCCACCATGTCTTGGCGATAGATCTTCCTTCAAGAAGAATCGGTTTGATGTCAGGATTTTTCTTTTTTAGTTGCTTTAGTTTCCTAACTGCTTTCGCTTTCTTTTCTGCAACAGATACATAAGGCGGATAATAACTCCAATAGCCCATAATCATCTCCTCTTAACCGCAACCGATTTTATAATGTTAACTTGAAAAGATCCATCAAATCATCATTTTTCATTTCCGTTATCCAGGCCTCTCCTGTGGCGGCAATAACATCTTTTGATAACCTGGATTTTTCTTCTAACATCATATCAATCTTTTCTTCCACAGTGCCTTTGGTCAAAAATTTATGCACAATAACATTCTTTTTCTGTCCAATTCTGAACGCACGATCGGTTGCCTGGTTTTCAACCGCCGGATTCCACCACCGGTCAAAATGAATCACATGGTTTGCTTCCGTCAAATTCAATCCTACTCCTCCAGCCTTTAAGGAGAGCACCATAAACGGCACATAGCTCTGAGTTTGAAATAGCTCAATAATGCTCTTCCTTTTACCTATTGGCACACTCCCGTGCAATATCAGGCCTTTTCGATTAAAGATACTTTCCAAAAAATCATGAAGCGGCTCGGTCATCTCCTTAAATTGTGTAAACACCAGGACCTTTTCTCTTTTTTCATATATCGTCTCGCATATTTCACGAAGCCTTAAAAACTTTCCGCTCTCTTTTTCTTCAAATCCTCCGGTCCCCAAGTATTGATCCGGGTGATTACAGAGCTGCTTGAATTTCATAAGGGAGGAAAGGATTATTCCCTTTCTTTGAATCCCTTCGGTTTCGGCAATTGTTTCCTTTATCTCTTCAACCATATTTTTATATAAAAGGATCTGTTTTTTGCTGAGGGGAGCATATGTTTTCATCTCAACCTTGTCCGGGAGATCGGATATAACTGTTTTGTCAGTCTTTAAACGCCTCAAGATGTACGGGCTGATAAGTTTTCGCAATCTTGAATAACCCGAAGGGTCATGCTTTAATTTTTTTGCAAATTGTTTGAACTCTCTCGCATTCCCTAATAATCCCGGATTTAAAAAATCAAATAAGGACCAGATGTCCATCAGCCGGTTCTCAATAGGGGTTCCTGTCATTATAATCCTATTACGGGAAGTGAGCTCTTTTATCGCCCTGGCCTGTTTTGTCCCCGGATTTTTGATGGCCTGGGCCTCATCTAAAATGATATAGCTCCATGAATAGGATTTAATCCTCTCATCTTTTTGAGCCATGGCGTAAGTGGTTATGACAAGATCAAATTTATCCAATGTTTTCTCATTTCCGGCCTTGACATACTTTCTTGAACTCACTCCCGGATGCGCAATGAAAAATCTGATGCCGGGGGAAAACCGACGGATTTCATTCTCCCAGTTGGAAATAAGGGATGCCGGAATTATTAAAAGACTGGCCTTATTTGGTTTCCCTGTTTTTTTAAAATCGGATTTCAGGGTATTTAAAAAGGCCAGTACCTGAACGGTTTTGCCGAGGCCCATATCATCTGCCAGACAGGCGCCAAACTGTAATGAATGCAAAAAATAGAGCCAGTTTAATCCTTTTTGTTGATATTCCCTTAGCTTGGCCTTGAATGACCTGTCAGGCCTTGCCGAGGTAATCAGATCGGGATCGAGTAATTTCCGGATCACTGATTTCAGCCACTTTCCGTTTGAAACACTATGATCTATCTCTTTTTCATAACCACCCAGAAGTTTTTCAGGCACAAGCTGCAACCGCATAGCATCTTTCAGGCTCAACCCTTCTTTTTCCACCATTTTTTTTGCCTTTTCATAGGCATCCAGTGTCTGTTTCAGCTTTTCCGGGTCTACCGCCACCCACTTGTTTTTAATGAAGGCGAGCCCTTCTGACTCATTTAACAATTGTCTTGCCTCTTTTTCTGAGATCTCCGTGTCCCCTAAGAATAGCCGGACATTAAAATTCAAAATTGCATCCATACCGATAAAAGAAGGCCTTGCATCGCCAACACTGAAATTGAGCCTTACACCTGATGTACTGCCTTTCCACCAGTTAGGTATTCGGCACAAGATACCGGATGTCTCATAAACAGGAATTTCTTTCAAAAAAGAAAATGCCTCTCCGGATGTCCAGGCAAGGGGGTGAAACAGTTTTCCTGTTTCAAGAAGGTCTGCAATTAGAGGACTCTGCTTTGTAGCTAAGTGGACTGTTGTAAGGAGTTCCAGCAATTGTTCGCTGTTATCTTCATATTCCTTGAGCGCATGTTTGAGAGGCAGATGTTTGGACTTTCCTTTCTTATTTAGCCTGGTGGAATAGGTTGCCATAAAAGCAAACGGGTAGTCGTCACTCTTATTTTCCACAAGGTGAAAAAACACCCTGCCCACGAGATGCACATTCGGGCTGTAGGTCCTTATAAAATCCTCAACAGTTCCGTCATAGGATTTAATAGCAAGGATAAAGGCATTATTTAATCTTGACCATACAGCCTCAAGCAATTCTGTGCTTAAGTATTCGGAACCTGTCATGAGCGGGGCGCTCTCTAAATACCGCCTCAGTTCATCTTCTTCTATTAAAACCCTGACTTTATGACGAAGGATTTCCAGATCAGGCGTCTGACTTAATCTTTTGGCAAAGACCCCGCTAAAATTTCGCCAAAAATCAAGGGAGGGGGAAATGGAGACCTGATGATCGCAAAATCCTAAAAACAGAAGCCATGATTCAGTGTCAGATGAGAAACGGTTGAATATTTCTTTCTGTAACAGCCTGCTGCTCTTGTTTGTAGCATCTTGCGTATCCGCCCATTCTAACTGCAGAGAACCGTTCGGCATAACAACAACAATCAATTCCTTATTCGTCATTTCCATTACCATATCTGACTTTGGCACAGGTTGAGCGGTTCAGCGTTCACGGTTCACGGTTGAAAAACAATAACCGTTTCATACCAAATTTTTACAACCTTTGAACCCTGAACCTGGAACCGCCACTTTAGGTTTGAGTCTGTTTCCTCATAGTGATAATGTTTTTTGAAGCCATTTCTTAAAGACAATATCCTGAATTAGATAACTTCCGTTTTTTACAATAATCTCTTTTTTTATGAGACTTGACAGGGCCTTTGTAACCAAAGAGCCGGTTTTTAGGTCAACCGATTTTAAAGAGTCAGCGTTAAAAAGGTTGGATCCGTTATTCAGCAGGATCAGCTTTAAGGTCTTTTTTTGATTAATACTTAAGGTTTCCCACAATACGGTATGTTCCAAACTTCTCTTTTCTATGATTGCATTTTCCAATTTATTGATAATTTTAAGGGAAAACCCTTTCTCACCCGGTTCCTCCCAGAGGTGAAACAGGAAGTTCTGGATATACATTGGATGGTTTTCAAATCTTGCTACAATTTCTTCTATTCGTTCAGTATGAAGATGAACATTTTTCCGGCTGAATAGATTCCGAACCCAGGGGATGTAATGTTTTGTTTCTATTTTGTCTAAAGGAAAACTCTCTGCCAATTTATAAAATGCACGGTTATTTGAGTTAAACATTTCGGTTATCAGGTGTTGCCGGCTACCTGAAAAAATATAACAGATATTTGAGTGTTGCTGAATGAACGAGCGTAATCTTTTTTCAAAACCCTCTTCTGTATAATTGGCAACTTCCTGGAATTCGTCAAAAACAATAACCAGTTTACGGTTTTGTGAATACTTTAAAAGAATCTTCATAAGTTCTTCCAGAATTATTTTTTCATTAAATGCCTCAAAGGAGGGTGAAACTGAAGTGCTTCCTGTTGCTGAATCTATACTTAAATTGAGCTTGATATTTTTAAGGGCATTACTGACTGATTTAAGGAGTCTTTCAAAATTTGATTCCAGTTGATTTAAGCCCTGAAAGGTTCTTGTGATAAAATCCTTTTCAGATATCGTTCCATATAACTCGATATGCATAACGCCGATATTGAGATTTTTTTTCCTGATTTCTCGAAAAACTTGCTGAATTAATGAGCTTTTTCCATATCTTCTGTGGGAATATAAAAGCACATTCTGAGACCCTTTTATATACCTAAGCAGTTCAGACAGTTCTTTCTTGCGGTTGCAAAAAGACTCCCCGGTAACGTAGTTACTGTAGGCAAATGGATTTTTCATATTTTACCCCACGGGTTAATCTATTTAGTGTATTATTTATTACACTATTATAATTATACCCTTTGGTGTAAAATTTAATACATTCTATATGTAATGTCAAGTGCCTATTTCTTCTTTTTGGGCATCATTTTTTTACAACAATTGTAACTGTTTAGCGCTTTGAAAAAAATCATTATTGGATTAAATGGCCGTGTAGATCTCTTTCAAAAGAGCCGCATCAAAAATTCTCACCTGCTTGTGGAACGCCCCCTGACCCGAACCATCAAGCACA
>JAFDJC010000242.1 GCA_019307665.1 Deltaproteobacteria bacterium
TAATATTTTTGGCATAGTGCACCTCCTTGAGATGAATATGCCACAATCTAATTATAACTGCAATAATTATTTCGCTTACGATATTGCCTGTGGATGTAATTAAAACTGTTGGTTAAAATTTTAGCTTATTTAGATAAGCGCCTTCACACACTGAAAACAAATTAACACTTTACAAAGAGTAAAAGTCTCGGGTGGCCCAGACAACTCGTTGTCTGGGTGCGCAGCACAAGAAGTCGGCAATAATCGGAAATGGACGATTGGAGACCGACAAACCTGCAAAAACTTTAATGAGAGGGAAATGTGTCGTCAAAAACCTATTTTTTGGATTACACCCATTGCCTGTGTTGCTCTTGCAAACGGTCATGTTCATATATCGTCTTGTGCCCCATTTAGTACCCGCAACATGGGTTATCCCTCTGTTGTTATTTTTTATCTTATAGCTTGATTACTGTTCTTTCAATTGTTATTTTTAGTTAATGATTGCAAAAAGCGAATTGCTATAAATCTATCAGAAGCTATCTCAAAAATAGAAATATGGCTCAAGGTCGAGGAAAAACCAAAAAAGGTAACCAGAGGAATATATGTAATATTTTGAGGATTAGCTTCTTGGTTTTGACAATTAGATTGAAATATATAGCATTTTTGAGATAGCTTCTGGTTTTTTGAATGGAGACAGGACAACATGAAAAAAAAGACACATTCTGTTGGTGAAAAAACCCCTGATTTTAAAATATTAACTTCTGAAAATAAAATTTTCAAACTGAGTTCGGTCTTGAAATCAGGAAGGAAAGCACTGCTTGTTTTTTATCGTGGACATTGGTGACCTTTTTGTATCAGCCAGTTGGCTGAAATAAAGAAAAACATTGATTCCTTCAAGGAGTTAAACATTAGCGTTGCAGCTATTTCCACTGATTCCATTAAGCAGTCACAGGCAGTTGCCCGGGAAATGGAACTGCCGTTTGACCTTCTCTGTGATGTGGATAAGACTGTTATCAATAAATTTAACCTTCTTAATCCTTTTGAACATGGTGGTGTAGCCAAGCCTGCAATTTATTTTATCCTGCCATCAGGAAAAATAGGATACAGATCTATAGATGGAACAGCAAGGCGTGTTGATATTACCGACTTGCTGAAATTTTTAAAAAAACATGGTAAGGATCAAGACTATAAAGGCCCGGAGAACGCAAAGAAAAAATGGATAATCCCCTCACCAATAGAGGCATGGCAGCTAACCCGTAATATGGTCCTTAGAGGAAGTTTCGCAGACTGGAAGCATTCCTTAACTTTTCCTTATTCATGGATAAAAATATTCGGGAATAAATTGTTAGGGAAGAAAACAAAGAAAAAATAGAATAGATGGAGATTGATGAAACCATAATTAGCGCAGCGAACCGATGGGGCCTGCAGATTAAAAGCATAATAAAGAATATGGAAATCGCAGGTAGTCCGGAGAGAAGTGAGTTAAGATTTGTTGTTCAGGATATTAATGAAGACCTCTTTATTATCGAAAGCCTGTTTGATAAAGATATAGATCATAAACTTAAGATTATATATACTCTTGAATTCCTTGCCGGGAAAGGGATGAAGGAGATACAGCCTTACATATGCAATAGCAAAAGAGAATATATTTTACACCATGATGACAGGTTCTGGCAGCTTATTCCATTTATTGATGGTGTTAGCCTGAATCGTCCCAAATATGTTTATGACAAATGGAGGGGCAAGGTTATTGCTGATTTTCTTATTCAATTGAGAACTAAATCAGTCGGAGTTCCTAACTTTAGTGCTTCTAATTTTTTTTCTATTAAAAATTATATTTATAAGTTGTCAAACCAGATTAAAGAATATGAACCAGTCCTTGCAGAGGAAATCCAGCCAATTATTGAATTCCTTGAAAAAAAATTTATGGGAATTCACGATAATTTCCCAAAGGCATTTTGCCACGGAGACTATCATTCTTTAAATATCATATGGTCATCAGATAATATTAATGCTGTCATAGATTGGGAATTCCTTGGATACAAACCTGAAATTTATGATGTAGCAAACATGATTGGATGCGTTGGGGTGGAAGATCCTGAAAGTCTCATTTGTGACCTGGTTAAAGATTTTATTTTTTATTTAAAAAAAGCACAAATCATATCCGACATGAGCTGGGAATTTCTTCTTGAATTTGTAATTGCGTTGAGATTTGCGTGGCTTTCAGAGTGGCTTCGTCATGAAGACAGGGAGATGATAGAACTTGAAACAACATATATGAGACTTCTTAAAAACAATTCCGGTGATCTTCAAGATGCCTGGGAAATCTGAAACGCTTTTATTTATGATACAAATATGTATTGCATGAGACAGCATGAATCGTTTAATAGAGTGAGCACCCTGGAGCTTATAATCTGTAAAAACATCTAGTTGTAGCTACATATCACATGGCTGTCAACATGCCCCTTTTCCAAAAATAGCACAATAAAACATGGCACACCTATTGCTTGGTAGTTATTAAAAGCGTCTTGTTAGAGGACCCTTTTAAAATGAAAAATTTTAACTGTTGGAGGTGCTAAAATGTTAAGCCTGAATGAATTAAAATCAGATAGAAAGTTGATTAATGAAATCGATTGGGAAATGACTCATGAAGACGCAGTAAGACTTTATCTCGAATGGGGCAATAACTGGGCAAGCGGCAATTATGTGGTCCGTTCTAAAAATGATGTTTCATATTATTTTGTCGTTAATACCTGGAAGAAAAATCCAAAAATTTATCTAATGAAGAGAAATTCGGAAGATGCTGAAGAACTTGCAGCATTTGAAATGCCCCAGGACCTGGAACGTAGTTTTTTAGGTTCAATAGGTCATAATAAAGGCGTATACTCAATTGAAGGTGAAGTTAAAAACTGGCTGATGAAGGAATGCGGGGAATGTTGATAGATGGAAAACAGTGATGCAGCAGTTGAATAGGCTTAAAAACAGGTGCATGGATCATGGAATTAGGATGAAGGAGAGAAGAAATGGTTTCTAAAAATATCCTCATATTGTGTGCATTTCTATTTTTGTCTATTTTGCCCATGAGCCTGTATGCAAAAACTAAATATGCTACAGCCACACTTGCCGGAGGGTGTTTCTGGTGCATGGAACAACCTTTTGAAGAGATTGACGGTGTCATGGATGTTGTCTCCGGCTATACAGGAGGAGATAAAGCAAATCCGACTTACCAGGAGGTATCTTCAGGAGGAACCGGTCATATGGAAGCTGTTCAGGTTTTATATAATCCATCAAAAATAGACTATACGACACTTTTGAACATATTTTGGAGACAGGTTGATCCTACTGATCCTGGCGGACAGTTTGTTGACAGGGGATATCAATACGGAACCGCAATTTTCTATCACAGTGACGAACAGAAAGCTTTGGCTGAAAAATCAAAGCACGAATTGGATACGTCCGGTAGATTCAATAAACCGATTGTAACTAAGATTCTAAAAGCATCACATTTTTATAAGGCTGAAGATTACCATCAGGATTATCACAAAAAAAATTCCGTACGATACAAATTTTACCGATATCGATCAGGACGTGATCAGTTTTTGGAGAAAAAATGGGACGATTCGATGGAAGAAAAAAAAGAACTTGGGGAAGTAAAAAAAGGGTTTGGGCATCGCGAGTATAAAAAGCCGACGGATAACGAACTTGAAAAAAAGCTAACGCCTTTGCAATATAAGGTCACAAGGGAAAATGGAACGGAAAGACCGTTTGATAATGAGTACTGGGACAATACGCTTAAGGGGCTCTATGTCGATATCGTTTCCGGCGAACCTTTGTTCATTTCGCTGGATAAATTTAAGTCCGGCACGGGGTGGCCTAGCTTTACAAAGTTTCTGGATTCTCGTTATATTACTGAAAAGGAAGACAAGAGCCTTTTTATGACACGAACTGAAGTCAGAAGTAAATATGGAGATTCACACCTTGGCCATGTATTTAAGGACGGTCCTGCACCTACCGGTCTTCGCTATTGTATAAATTCGGCGGCACTCAGGTTTATTCCGATAAAGGATCTGGAACGGGAGGGGTACGACGAGTTTGAAAAGCTTTTTGATTAAACAAATGACTGAGCAATCAAGATGGCTTGCCGGCATAGTTTCTGCCGAAGGTTGAGTGTTTATTCTTTATCAAACCTTCAATATTGAGACAATACATGATACGAAAGTGTATCATAAATACAATTGTTGACATATTTTTTTTGGAATTAATTACAATTTTCACGAAATATATCTGTATCTACTAAGTCGGCAGATATAATTTTCTTGAGCAAACCCATGCAACAGCAGTCGTTATAAGTAAAAAAAGTATGAAACAATATAAGAATGCAAATTATGGCATGAATCTTGTTATATCGTTATAGACAATAAGAAATAATGAGCATATAATTGCTATATATGCTCAATCCGAATTTAATAACAATCAGGCAGCATTAACAAATAAGCAATCAATAAAAGGAGCAATAAAATGGGAAATTTAAAGGGAACTAGAACTGAAAAAAACATTTTGACCGCTTTTTGCGGGGAGTCACAGGCTCGGAATCGTTATACTTATTTTGCCAGCAAGGCGAAAAAAGAGGGATATGTGCAGATGGCCACGATATTTGAAGAAACAGCGAACCAGGAAAAAGAACATGCCAAGCGACTTTTTAAGCTGCTTGAAGGAGGAGAAGTTGAAATCACCGGAGCATTTCCTGCAGGCGTTATAGGAACTACTCTTGAAAATCTAAAGGCTGGTGCCGGAGGGGAACATTACGAACATACTGTAATGTATCCTGAATTTGCAAAAACAGCCCGCGAAGAAGGCTTTGATAGCATTGCTATGATTTTTGAGGCCATTGCTGTTGCCGAAAAACAACATGAAAAACGTTATAATGACTTAAGTGCAAGTATAGAAGCAGGGACTGTATTTAAGAGGGGAGAAAAGGTCAAATGGCGCTGTATCAATTGTGGCTATGTACACGAAGGAGAAGAGGCGCTTGAAATGTGCCCGGCTTGTGCCCACCCCCAGGCCTATTACGAACTTTTGGGTGAAAACTACTAGGTTTTTATTATACCAATAATATGCATCAAAGG
>JAFDJC010000243.1 GCA_019307665.1 Deltaproteobacteria bacterium
GTAATCGACCATCTCATCTATTGCAATCTGCAACCGTTCCGCCAGAGGACGTCCTTTTATGATGTTTTCAACTTCTATCAGTTTGACCCGCATACCTTCGTTCATATCGAGGACGACCGATTCATACAGATCGCCTTTTTCACCCCAGTGGTAATAGAGTGTAGATATATCGATACCAACATCAGATGCAATCATTCTCGTGGTGGTTCCGTGAAAACCGTATTTGCCGAAAAGTTTTCTTGCGGATTGAAGAATTCTTGCCTTCATCGATTCCGGATTCTGCCTGGCCTTTTCAAGCGGCGTGGCCATAAAATCATTCTCCTTAGTTAAAAGACAGGCATGAAATTGTCATGCGCTCAGGTTTCCATATCATGCACATACCTCTGGTCAGCGCTCCGCATGTAACCAGGCATGGCATTCTGTCGCCAAAGTTGACTTCCTCACCTGCCGTAATAGGGCGGGTAATTATTTTATCATTTTCCCGCCATATAATTTCAGGGGCATGACTGTGACCGCGAAAAAGGACCCTGTCCGGGAACAGGTTCATAAAAATTTCCACAGCTTCTTTTGTCAAACCCCTTATCATACATGAAACACCCAGCTCCCGAACAAAAGGAAGGGAGTGTGCGAATACTGCATATTTGTCTTGAATTACCAGTTCCAGGCTTTTCAGGTAATCGATCACCTGGACCGTAACCGGCAATTCCGGATTCATCTCCTGGTTTACTATCAGGGCATGCTCATTGTTTCCCTTTACAGCCGAAACACTGTGTTCCGAAAGAATTCTTACACATGCTTCGGCTGTACCTGGATTCAAAGAATCACAGATATCTCCAAGGTGGTAAACCTTTGAGCATCCTTGTTCAACAAATAACTGCAAAGCAGATTTGATGGTTTCAGGCCTGCCATGGCTATCTGCCATGATTCCCACCTGCATGCAAATCCCTTCTCCTTCGCCCAAAAGGTCTATCCGCCGAAAGAGGCTTCGGGCATTTCAACTACTGCACTGTTGGTTGCCTCAACTGCGTTCATCTTTCCGAGAGTCACCGGAAGGATAGAAGTTATAAAATATTCAGCAGTCCTAACCTGTCCCTCATAAAATGCGGCGTTTTTATTTTTTTCTATCTTTTCGATTCTTTCTTCACCATCTGCATCCCCAATAAGCTTATCCAGTTTGGGTGCTGCAACAACGGCGCGCCACAAAAGCATCCAGGCCATCACGATGTCGCCCGTCACTTCAAGGAAGGGTGAGGCAAGGGCAAATGCTGATTTTACATCCGGAGACATTGCGGTTTTACCCAGATGCATGGCAACTTCGCCGAAACGACCGATGGCTTCTTCCAGCTTCTTTGCAAGGCCTTCCAGGCCTTTTATCTCTTTTGCCTTTGCAATCACTTTCTGGATCTCGCCAAGCAGAGTCATAAACACCATGCCTTTTTTCATGCCGAGTTTTCTGCCCAGAAGGTCCATTGCCTGGGTGCCGTTTGTGCCTTCGTAAATTGAGTTGATTTTGGAATCCCTCATCAGCTGCTCAATCGGGTAATCTGCTGTATACCCGTAGCCGCCGTAAATCTGCATGGCCTGTACAGTCGCCTCAAAGCCACGGTCTGTGCAGTATGATTTTATAACGGGTGTAAGAATTTCTATCAGGTCTGTATATTGTGCTTTTTCCTCTTCTGTTTCAGCCAATATTTCCTTATCGAAAAGCTGTGCCACGTAGTAAACAAAGCTTCTCATCCCGTCTAAATGTGATTTCATCCAGAGAAGCATTCTTCTGACATCAGGATGCCTGATAAGCGACACTGAAGGTGCCTCCTTATTAAACATATCCATAAGGTCCCTGCCCTGGATGCGCTCTTTTGCATAGTTCACGGCATAAAGATAGGCACAGGATGCATTAAAAAGACCGAGTGCGCCTACGCCGAGACGTGCCTCGTTCATCATGTGAAACATAACACGCATGCCCTTGTTCTCTTCTCCCAAAAGAACACCGCGGCATTGCCCTTTTCCGCCAAAAGCCAATTGGCAAGTCGGGCTGGCATGCAGTCCGATTTTTTCTTCGATACCCGTACAGACCACATCGTTCGGTTCACCAAGGGAGCCGTCGTCATTGACCCATAGTTTGGGAACAATAAAAAGTGAAATGCCTTTGGAGCCTGTCGGGGCCCCTTCAATTCTAGCCAGAACAGGATGAACGATATTTTCCGTCAGGTTATGTTCGGCATTGGTAATAAATATTTTATTTCCGGAAATGGAATATGTTCCATCGTCGTTTTTAACAGCCATGGTCGTTAAAGCGCCTACATCCGACCCGGCTTCCGCTTCGGTTAATACCATAGTACCGCCCCAATCACCGGAATACATCCTGCCCATATACAATTCTTTCTGCTTTTCGGTTCCGAAAATCTCGATCATTTTTGCCGCGCCATGGGTGGCAAAACCAAAGGCTCCAAAAGAGAAGTCTGCGCCGACAATATATTCAGCAGCTACCTGGGCAACCATATGGGGAAGTCCCTGCCCCCCGATTTCAGGGTCCTCAGTCATGGCGATCCATTCACCCTCTTTCAACAGTTTATAGGGACGATGGAAACATTCCGGTACCGTGACCTGATTGTTTTCAAATTTAAGTCCGACCTTATCGCCCTCCTCATTAACAGGAAGAATCTCTTTAATCGCAAAATTGCGCGCCTCTGTAATAATCATGTCAACCGTCTTTTTATTGATGTCACTATAGTGCTTATTTTTGATCATCTCTTCCAGGTCAAGCTGTTCGTAAAGTACAAAGTCCACATCTCTTCGATCTGCAATCTGTTGTGCCATAATACTGCCCTCCTAAAATTATATTTTTAATGATAATTCATTTTTTACTTTGCCTGCTTCTAGAACGATCTTTTCCATAACTTCAGCAACAGTCGGTGTGTCTTTCAGGATACCGGTAACCTGCCCCATTAAAAATACGCCCTTTTTATCATCTCCTTCCTCCATTCCTATCCGCATAACCCTGAACGCGTTTGCCATCTTGGCCAGCTGTTTCGATTTTTTATATCCTGATAAAAGGATGCCTACCGCAAGCTTAAGCCATGGAAAGCCGAATGCCCGTGCCGCCTCCCTGGAATTATAAAGCGCGCTGATCAAGTAAAACTTTTCTTTAATCAATCGTTCAGTCGCTTTTGAGTGAATTGCACGACACGGCAAACCATCAATCCTGTCCGAATATATGGTGTCATAGATCTGTTTTTCAACACTTAATTTTTTCATATTGTTATGGGCGGGACTCTCAACAGTATTCATGAAGCGTGTTCCCATGGCTATCCCTTCTGCTCCAAGAGATAATGCCACGACAAGACCTCTGCCGTCTGCAAACCCGCCGGCTGCAATCACCGGTATATCGACGGCATCGGAAATGCTTGGTATCAATACAAGAGACGTAACATCGCCACCGTGTGCGGCTGCTTCGTGACCTGTTACGATCAGGGCGTCAGCACCCCTTCTCTGTGCAGACAAGGCATGTTTATGGTTTGTAACAGTGGCTACAGCCTTCCCTCCATATTCGTGGACCGCCTTTATGAGGTCCCCCCCCGTACCAAGAGTGTAATTAACGACATCAACCTTTTCTTCAATCAGGATATCTGCCTTCTCTTCTGCCCCGGGTATGATAAACGGGACATTTGCACCAAAAGGTTTATCGGTAAGTTCCCTCACCTTATTAACGGCCGGCCTTGTCTCATCCGGCCTTAAATCAGCGGTTGCCAGGATACCCAATCCTCCGGCATTTGATACTGCCGCTACAAGTTCGGGTCGACTGATCCCAGTCATTCCGGAGCAAACAACCGGATACTTTATGTTAAAAAGATCTGTTATTTTTGTTTTCATATGCCGGCCTTCAAACAACATTTTCATCAAAAAAGCCGGTTATCTCATCTTCGGAATATCCGAGTTCCGATAACACCTCTTTTGTATTCTGCCCAAAATTTACAGGTTGAATGCGGAGGGAACCCGGTGTTTCGCTCAGCTTTACAGGAATTCCGATCGTATCGGCTTTATTGCCGTTCTGGTCCTTAAATTCCACAAACATTTCTCTCTCCCGCAAGTGCTTATCTTGCATTGCTTCTTTAAGATTATTCACAGGACCCCAGCAGATGTCAAGATCGCCAAGCGTTTCCCCCCACTCGGCAAGGGTCTTTTTCCTGAACGTGTCTCTCATAAAATCGATTATTTCCAGCCGTCTGTTTTCATCATACTGAAGCGGACCATATTCGGGGACTCCAAGCACCTCGCACAGTTTGTTCCAGAACCTGTTTTCAACTGCGCCTATGGAAAGATATCTTTTGTCTTTTGTCTCAAAGGTACTGTAGCATGCATAACGATGGGAAAGCATTGTATCCGACCTTGCAGGCATCTGACCGGTAAGCTCGTTAAAAAACAGGGCAACAGGGAGAAGACCCGCCATTCCGTCTGTCATGGAGATGTCGATATACTGCCCTTTTCCTGTTTTTTCACGCGCATGGAGCGCAAGAAGAATTCCGATAGCGCCGTTCATGCCGCCACCCGCGATATCCGCAATCTGGACTCCGGGTATTGAAGGTGGTTTGTCGGTTTCACCTATCAGATCGAGCACACCGGCAATGCTTAGATAATTGGCATCGTGCCCAACACGGTCGCGGTAAGGTCCTGTCTGGCCGTATCCTGTTATTGAGCAGTAAATTATTTCAGGATTTGCCTTTTTTATGCTCTCGTAATCGACTCCTAACCTGGTTGTAACGCCCGGCCTGAATCCTTCCATAAGAATATCAGCCTTTTTTGCAAGTTTGAAAAATATCTCTTTTCCTTTTTCTGTTTTTAAATCAAGGGAGACGT
>JAFDJC010000061.1 GCA_019307665.1 Deltaproteobacteria bacterium
TTTCCGTATTTACCCTGTTGTACGATTGTTTCTCCATCCTTGTAATCTTCTTCATCTGCCACATACATATAATCGACAAGTGGTCCTTTTACGATTGGTATGGAATGATTTGAATCATCAGTATCCGCTGTCGCTCCGCCGGCAAAACTTATTGGGCCCAGTTTTTCAATAAGGCCCTCGTCAAGCATCTTCATTGCATCCAAAGTGATTTCCATTCTATTTTTAGTGATAGTATTTTTTTTTATAACCGGTTCTTTAGCGAACTCAAATTCGCCTTCGATCCAGCCAAAAAGAGAATTGATTGCTTCAATGCCTTTTAATGAATGATTTTTTGCATCAACAGGGTTGCCGTCTTTTATATATACAAGACCTTGATCCTCTGCATATCGACTTTTAATCCGCAGAACTCCCGAACATTTGTTAGTGCCGAGAAGTTGCAGAACATCGCTGATACTGAGAAACTCAAGCGTTCCGGAGAGTACGATATTTTTGCTCATGAAATAAACTACTGTGCCCAGTTAAACTGTTTTTGGAGCGACTGTAATGTCAATTTAAGACATTCCTGTAATGTTTTACCCACGCCATCTCCCTTCACTGCACTGCCGGGAAAAGAAGGTACTTTAAGCTGGCGGTTTAAATCGCGCTCCATTTTTTCCAAAGACATAATCGGCATGCCGTCATCAGTCAGATCACGTTTGTTGTATTGAAGCACTAAAGGAATTTTAAAAACATTCAACCCGTATTCCTTCAGGTTTTGCTGTAGGTCCTTTAGAGACATCATGTTTTTGTCTCGCCTGTCAGCCAGTGAGTCAGCCACAAAAACAATACCATCAACGCCCCGTAAAACAAGTTTTCTGGTGGAAGTGTATTGAACTTGACCCGGTACCGTAAAAAGCTGAACCCTTACATCGCAACCCTTTATTTTGCCTAATTCCATGGGAAGAAAATCGAAAAAGAGGGTCCGGTCTCCTTCAGTGTTGATGGAAACCATTTCACCGTCAACCTGCTTTTTGTATGACTTGAAGACATGTTCAAGATTTGTTGTTTTACCGCATCGGCCAGGTCCGTAATATACAATTTTGCACTCTATTTCTCGTTTCTTAATATTGAAAACAGCCATTAATCTATTCCGACTCCAAGTCCAATTAAGTATTCAGTTATTAAGCCCGTGTCATAAGACAATATTAGATTTGTATGCTAAAGACTTTCTATCTTTATATCCAGACTAAAATCTCCTTTCTTCGGCCCTGATTTAATTTGTGTTTTCGCAGACACCACACCGGACCCTCTGAAGATTGCAACAGGAGAATAAAAATGAACATCATCAAGCCTGACACCAACCTTCAGGTTTTCAATCAGATGTTCATCTTTACTTGAAACAATAAGGCTGATCACATTTCCTGACTGAAAGCTTACATCCAGCTCTACCTGTTCACCTTTGTTAGGCCCATCATCAAATGTAATCGCTACAGCGCTGATATCAAGAAATTCTTCGTCTCCCTCTCCATCTGCAGCATCAAGCTCAAAATCCTTTTCTTCCACATTGAGCGTCTCTTTTTTAAGTCCTTTTTTATCTAAAATATCGTCATAGAACACACTAATTTTTTCAAACTGCTCAACACTAAAAAGATCTTTCGATTCCTGCCATCCTGACAGCTGTTCATTAGCATGATCCACAGAACCCATCTCCAGATGACATCGCAGAATATTTTTTGCAGCCGGCACGCGTTGAGACTCAATCTCGATCAATTTTTGGAATTCTTTTAAGGCCCCGTCAAATTGTCCGAATTTGGCAAGGGCAATAGCGCCTTCAAGGGCAGCGTCATCCTCACTTTTTTCTTTTGACGAAAATGAGAACAACTTTTTAATGAGTTCGTTTACGTGTTCGGACATTTCAGGCTTGATGGGAGCGCTCTCAACTGTTTTAATGCTCCTATTAAGACCTGCTATTTTTTTGTCCAGGCTCTCAATCAGCTTCTGTTTGTTTTGAAATTTATCGTTGTTTTGAATGAGTTCCTTTACAAAGTCGTATTTTTTTCTCGCCTCGCTAAGAAGCCCCTGTTTTTTATACACTTCAGCCTGTTGGAGGAGTGATTTAATCTTTTTATTCATTATTTAACCTCAAGACAGTTTCATTCAGGCTTGTTTTTAAACCCTGTTCGTCATGCATACCGGTTGTAATCACCTATTATATCAGAATATACAGTTTGTCCAACAAACTTCATTAAATATTTATATTTTTTTTTATCCTATATGTCAATATTTGAAGCCTTTAAATATCAATAATTGTCTAATTTCAAAATATTTTCTTCTGTTCTTTATACAATAAATTTTTCTTTTTCAAGCACCATATTAAATTCGGAATTATTGCTTAAAAATATTTTGTATGATAAATCAGCATAACACACTTCAGTAAAAAAACGTACTTTAACAATTTTAACAGGCTATACTAAATAAAAAGGAGACATCTTATGAAAAATAAAGTCACGGTTGTGGGAGGAGGGAATGTCGGTGCCACGGCCGCCCAGCGACTTGCAGAAAAAGAACTGGCAGATGTTGTATTAATCGATATTATAGAGGGTGTACCTGAAGGCAAGGCGCTTGATCTTACTGAAGCCGCCCCGATAGAAAAACATGACGCCGGTATTGTGGGCACAAATGATTATAAGGATTCAAAAAATTCAGATATCGTCATTGTTACGGCGGGTATTCCCCGGAAACCCGGGATGAGTCGGGACGACCTGATTTCCACTAACGCAGGCATAATGAAAAGTGTAACACAGGAAGTCGCCGCACTTTCTCCTGACGCTGTCATTATTATTGTCAGCAATCCTCTGGATGCCATGTGTCATGTTGCTTATGATGTCAGTAACTTTCCGAAAAACAGGGTTATCGGCATGGCCGGAGTACTTGATTCAGCCAGATTCAGGGCATTTATCTCCATGGAGCTGAACGTTTCCGTAGAAAACACACATGCATTTGTCCTCGGCGGACACGGCGACACAATGGTGCCCCTACCCCGTTATTCCACCGTAGCAGGCATACCGATAACCGAGCTGATGCCCAAGGACCGTATTGAAGCCCTGGTGGACAGAACTAGAAAAGGCGGCGCTGAAATCGTTTCCCTTCTAAAAACAGGGAGCGCCTATTATGCACCGGCATCTGCTGCAGTTGAAATGGCTGAGGCGATACTTAAAGATAAAAAGAAAATATTACCGTGCGCTGCATTGCTTGAAGGTGAATACGGAATCGACGGTCTTTTTATCGGTGTTCCGGTTAAACTTGGCGCAGGTGGTATCGAAGACATTATTCAAATCAACCTGACCGACGAAGAACAGGCGGCATTAAATAAATCTGCCGATGCGGTGAAAGAACTTGTAGATACGATTAATAAGCTATGACAAAAATCTTTTCTTAAAAAAAATGAGTTGCTACAGAGATTTTAAATAAAAAAACTCCCTGCCGTAACTCATTTATACATGCCTCTCGCTGGCACTGTTCACTACATCTTAATGCCGGCAGTGCCTGCCACCATTTAATCTCACTAATGATCTCATGAGATCCGCTATCTCCTGCGTGCTGAAAGGCTTATTGATATAGGCATCGGCGCCTAGATTCATTGCCGTCTGTTCATTCCCCGGGTATCCGGACATCATAATACAAATCTTGTCAGGATACTTCTCCTTTACTCTTTTGAGAAACTCCAGTCCATCCATGACAGGCATATTTATATCGGAAAGTATAATCTCGATACTATTATTTTGTTCCAAATGTTCAAGCGCGGCCACACCGCTTTCAAAAGAGAGTATATCTTTCTGTAAATTCCTTGCTAAAACAGCAACAGCCGATTTTCTAAAAAGATCATCGTCGTCAATAATGGCAATTTCTGACTGTTTTAATTTCATAGGTTTGTTATCCTTCAACCAGAGGAGTGGTTAAAAAGTTATAAGGGATTGAAGATTTAAGTACTGATGGAGACATTTAAATGATTGCATTTAACATGTCAAGCCTGAAAATTCTGATTTTTTGTTTTTTTCAAAAAAAGTTATCAACAATTTTATCCCCTTGTTTATTAATGATAAAATGTTGCTTTCGGCCAGGTTATTGTTTTTTTATTAAATTTATTATCATTTCGATTAAATATCATTTCATATGGTTATAAAGTTATTAACAAGTTATCAACAATCTCTATATCCGTTAAATAATGCCGTTTGCTCTGTTTCTCTCACGATTGCAAAA
This sequence comes from Deltaproteobacteria bacterium, assembly GCA_019307665.1. Classification (GTDB taxonomy): domain Bacteria; phylum Desulfobacterota; class Desulfobacteria; order Desulfobacterales; family SURF-7; genus JAFDJC01. The sequence continues at coordinate 4,240 of JAFDJC010000061.1, forward strand.
AAACCGGAAAAATGTTTGCCCATGACAATGCTCTCTAATATTTCCAAAAATTCTAAGAGGATAGGGAGTGTAGCCTTGGAGAGTTTATGCACCAAGATGGCTTTTCAATGTCTGTGCAATTTTCCTGTTCATTCCGGAAAGTGAACTTAACTCGTTTATATCTGCCGCACGAATTTTTCGTATACTTTTAAAATGCGTCAAAAGCATTTTTTTTCGCTTCTCCCCTATTCCCGGTATGCCGTCAAGTTCCGATCTGATTTGCTTACTTCTTCTTTGCTTTCTATGAAATGAAATAGCAAATCGGTGCGCTTCATCCCTTATTTTTTGAAGAAACAGAAGCAGGTCTCCTTCCCTACCCAGGTTAACAGGATTTGCCCTGCCGGGTGTGTATATTTTATCTTCTTTTTCTTCTTTGAGACCATCTTTTTTTGCGATGCCGATAACATCGAATTCTCCCTCTATGCCAAGTTCTTTGAGAACCGACAGGGCAATATTGAGCTGCCCCTTCCCGCCGTCAACCATAAGAAGATCGGGAAGCTCACTTGACGATCTGTTTTTAAATCTTCGGTTAAGTACTTCATTCATGTAAGCGTAATCGTCGGATTTTTGATTGGATCTGATTTTATATTTTCTGTATGACGATTTATCGGGCGCCCCGTTTTTATAAACAACCACTCCTGCAACCGGGGATGTTCCGGAAATATTGGAATTATCAAAACACTCTATTCTTTCAGGTAGCTTTTGAATGTTAAGTCTTTTTTTGAGCCGCTTCAGCATATCCGATATAATTTTATCCGAATCAATACTGTCTTTTAGTGCCTTTTCGGCATTTCTAACGGCAAGCGCGACAAGCTTTATTTTCTCACCGCGTTTAGGAATTAAAATTTTTACTTTTCTCCCTTTGATTGTTTTAAGCCAGTCTTCCAGCAGTTCTTTATCTTCAGGCTGAATTGCCATAGACAATTCAGCAGGAACAAAACGATCTTCATGATAAAATTGACGGATGAATGAACTCATGCTTTCAGAGTCTGAGGCGAGTGTCTCCTGCAGCACCACATTCCGTGTTCCGACAAGAAAACCGCTCCTGACAAATAAAATTGTAATAACGGACCGTTCTTTTGTCCCTGCAAGTGCGATGACATCCCGGTCCACAAAGTCGGTTGAAACAATAACCTGTTTTTCGAGAACTTTTTTTAAAGCAAATAACTTGTCTCTTAATGAAGCTGCTTTTTCAAAGTCCATGTCTTCCGATGCCTGAAGCATGTCTTTTTCTATTGTTTTTATCAGTTCCGTGGTTCGCCCCTTTAAAAATAGAATCACTTCCCGCACAATTTTATTATATTCCGCTTTGTCGACATTTAAACAACAGGGCGCAAGGCATAAATGCATCTGGTAGTTGAGACATGGGCGCGACCTTGTTTGCGGATTACGTGTCTTGCACTTTCGAAGTTTAAACGTTTTATTGATCACTTTGAGTGTTTGAGATACTGCGGATGCGTACGTATAAGGTCCGAAATAGAGGGAACCGTCTTTTTTAATTTTTCTTTTTACAGAAAGATAAGGATATGGTTCGCTAATGTTAAGGCATAGGGATGGATAGCGTTTGTCATCTTTCAGGATAATATTATACCTGGGTTTGTATCGCTTGATAAGATTTGATTCAAGTATAAGCGCTTCTTTTTCAGAAGTAGTTATGATGGTTTCAAAATCAGTGATTTTTTTTAAAAGGACTTCTGTTTTTTTATCTTTTACACCAGTGTGGACAAAATAGGACTCAAGCCTTTTTTTAAGGTTCATCGCCTTGCCGGCATATATAACATGCCCTTTTACATTTTTCATCAGGTAAACCCCGGGTTCGACAGGGCTGTCTGATACTTTTTCAATCAGTTTTTTATCCATTATTACAATACAAGTTCTTGAATAAAATTGGTCAACTGATTCAGATTCTGGCATGGCCGGACTTCATGGCAATAAGCCATATAAGTACGCATTTCACTGTCCCCAAAACTCCAGAATTTTTCAGGTTCAGGATTCAGCCATATTACACGCCGACATTTTTCCCTCATTTCCTCCAAGGCGCTTTCACCGGGGTTGAAATAGTTGGATCGTCCGTCTCCAACGATGATCAATGTGGTTTTTCTGTCTAAGATATGGAGATAAGATTTTTGGAATCCATAAAAAGTCTCACCGTAGTCCGTCAGAGCGTTGTAGTCTATATCAATTTCAGTCATTACTTTGTCTATTGCATCGTTAATCTCATTTTCGTCAAATATGTCTGTTGCTTCTGCCAGCCTTGAAACAAAAACAAACGTCCTCACCTTGCTGAAGCATTCCTGGAGGGAATAGAGCATATTGAGCATGAAACGTGCGGCTGACCATACTGAGCCGGAAATATCACAAAGTGTAACAATTTTGCCTTTTCGAGGTGGTTTCTTTTTATATGCCAGATCAAGAGGTACGCCGTTATAACGGCTTGCCCGACGTAGCGTTTTTTTGATATCCAGAATTCCTGAGCTTTGGGCAGCCCATCGCCTTGTCACAATATCTTTAAGTCTGCGGACCAGTTGCTCTATGGTATCCCGCATTTCTTCAATTTCCGTTTTTGTTAAAGAGGAAAAAAATTTACTTCCCAGGCCTGTGCCTTGTATCATATCGGACTTCACATGATTCAAACCGTTGTTTTTCGGTTTTTTTTCCTCTAACAACATTCTTCTTGCCGCATTGATTCGTCCGGCAAAGTAGTTTTCAGTACTGCTACCCGAATTCCCTTCTCCGCGGCCTGAAGAACGTTCTTCCATGAACTGCATGATTCTGCTCCTTGCCCTGTTGAGTTGCAGCATAATGTCCAGCCGGCCTGACAAACCTCCGAGATTCGATTTTACAACCTGTGATCTGTTTTCTTCAGATGCATGAAGCTTTCTCATCTCTTCTAAAAATTCCAAAGGATCACCTTTCAGGAAATCGATGAGCGCATCACCTATACTGTTGTTTTCATCAGCTTCACGAAGCGCTTCGATTATTTCATTGCGTTCTTCTTGGGTATTATAGTAATCCTCAATTGTATTTTCATCAGCCCTAAGATCGTGAAAGAATATATCGTAAAGACTATCAAAATGGCTCTGATCCCTGCTGGTTTTAACAAAGTTTGCACAAAGAACGGTTCTAAACTCTGTTTCATCAACCACATTCACCAGCTCAATGTGAGATAAACAATCCAGAACTTCAGAGGTAGACACCTTGAGGTCGGATGCGCGGCAAAACTCACTAAACTTCAGCATCATATTGAGCATGTGATACCTTTTTAAGAAGCGATTAAAGACGTAATCGACTGTCGGACAAGGTCGGTATCCGAACGGTACTTGCAGATAACATTGAGCGTATCCTGGATTACCTCCGTTGAAATATCATCCACCTGAAGCACCATCAACGATCGCGCCCAATCAAGTGTTTCAGATATAGACGGCTTCTTTTTCAGATCCAGCTCTCGAATTTTCGTTATGGTATCCACAAGCTTGTTGACCAGCCTTTCCTCTATGCCGGGTATTTTTAACTTAACAATCCTGGTTTCCAGTTCCCGGTCAGGATAATCGATGTAGAGATAGAGGCACCGCCGTTTCAAAGCATCGCTCATATCACGATAGTTGTTTGATGTCAGCACCACAAATGGAATGCTTACTGCCTTTCGTGTGCCGAGCTCTGGGATGGAAACCTGAAAATCGCTTAAAATTTCCAGCAGAAATGCCTCAAATTCGGGATCTGATTTATCAACTTCGTCTATAAGGAGTACAACCGGATCCTTTGACTCAATGGCCTGCAGAAGCGGACGTGTCTGGATGAATCGGTCTGAAAAAAAAGCGTCTTCCTGTTCCGCTATCTTGTCTACCGCTTCCGGCAAAGAATGGGCATCGGAAACGACATCCCGTATTTTTTCTTTCACGATCTGTGTATAAAGCAGTTGTTTTGCATATTCCCATTCGTAAAGGGCTTTTGCTTCATCAAGGCCTTCATAACATTGGAGCCTGATCATCTTTCTCCCGAGGGTTTTGGCAACTGCTTTTGAGAGTTCGGTTTTTCCGACCCCGGCAGGGCCTTCCACAAGAAGCGGCTTACTGGTGGCTTCGGCAAGAAAAACAATTGTAGCGATTTCCTTTGATGAAATATAGTTCACACTTTCAAGCCTTTGCTTTACATCTTCCACACTTTTAAAGTTCATGCCAATAGTCTCCATTACTCTTCGCCCAGTGCTTCTAAGTCAGCAAGATCTTTTCTTCTGCCCGAAGCCCTTTTATTTAGGATATAATGATCACGCCCAATATAATGCACTGTAATTTCTCCATATTTTCCTTTTTCGCGTTCTCTAAAAGCCTCGTCCCAAGAGACCCCTGATATTGATGTAATAATGTCTATACGAACCGGTGGATAGCCTAATTGTACAACTTTATTTGGGCTTTTAAAATCCTCTTCCTTTAAGCCGGCAGAGCCGAATCCGAATTCATTTAGTGCTTTTAAAATGCATAATGCGTTTTCCTTGTCAGGTTTAACGAATACATCTATATCACCAGTGTATCTAGGGGCACCGTGATAGGCAAGCGCATAGCCTCCCACAATAAGATATTTAACTTTATGGGCGTTGAATAACTCTAACAACTCTTTGAAGTCTTTCTGAACTTCCATGAAATTGTCTCCTCAAATAATCAACCGTAGCGACTCTTTCTTCATGTGATTTACTCAACCAATACTTTAAATCATCTAAAAGTAAACTTTTATTATTAATATTTTTTATCTTGGCTACCTTTTTTATCATTGTCAAAGTCCTTTCTTTGATTTCTTTATGACCGAACACTGCTAATCAGACACAATCAAACCGTGACCTGCTATAGGTTGAAATATTTCCAGCTATTATTTTTTCCTTGATTTTTTCATATGTTCCTACATTGAGACTCTTAACATAACATGAAAAAGAAACCGAAATTGCGTCCTGATCCCAATTTGAAACTATTGGACCAAACGTGCCAAGTTTTGCGTTGTAAAAATTTTTATCGTATAAGGCTGTGGATGTCAATGCTTCCTACTTGAACCAAGCATGAATTAGAGGTGGCGGCTATGCTGGAAGCAAAAGCATTTGTCATCCATACATCACTATTTTGGGACTTTCCCTAAAAATCTTTAATGTTGAGAAAGAAAAAACCACCACAAAATCGGGTGGCCGGGACAAGTTGATTGTGAAGCTGCTGAACATCAAATCAAGTTCATGAATTTGCTGAAAATTTGAACTTTCCAAAAGAAATCTATTATTTTTATTAAAATCAACACAGTAGGTTTTGTTGGCGCGAGCAAATATATCTGTATTGCCCGACTTTGAAAAATTTGATTGAGCCAGGGGGGAAATCACAACCAAAGATATCACCTGAAAATTGATAGTGACCAGAGTGATCCTGACATGCTGTGATAGGTAAAACGTATATAAAAAATTGGCGTGATCTCCTTTTCTGAGATCTTTTCCAGTTCGAAAAAGCCCTTCAATGCAAACTCGCTGAATGAAAAGCATAATATATGATAATGAAATTTAATCGAATGAAACGTGCATAAAATCTGTGATTTCCCAAAACATGGGTCGTTCATCGCTTCTTGCCTTTCGTGTACCGGCAGCGCGCTGCCGGTGCCACCCATTTTTCCCCTTATATATTTTTTAAGTTTCATAATCTTTATCTAAAAATGGCTTTTTCATTTGTCATTTCGGGTCAGATCTTGTCCATAATGCGTTTACTAATTTTTGACCCTTATTTTTGGGGAAAGTCCAGATCACTATTTTTCTTGACCTAAGCATTTCAATAATTTATGAACTTCAAGTGTTCCTAATATTTTATATAGGAGTCAAACACCATGCGGGAAAAACAAGAAGCGATCGAAATCATATGCCCCAAATGCAAATACACCTCGATTATATACTCACCCAAGGAAGATGTCCCTAAGTGTCCTGACTGTAAAAGGCAAATGGTAATTCGGGAGCTTTTGGATGAGGGAAAGTCATATTAGAGCGATTGATTCGATATGTTCAAATTACTATTAATCAAACAGGAGGTTATTTTATGAAAAAGGTTATGTTACTTACAGTTGCCGCACTTGTCTTTGCTGCTTTTTTCGTCACAACCGGTTTTTGCGCGGATATTGAACTTGCAAAAAAATCTACTTTGGAACAAATCCTGAAAAGCGGCGAACTACGTGTCGGTTTTGAAGCAGGATACATGCCTTTTGAGATGACCGATAAAAAAGGGCGGTTTGTTGGTTTTGATATAGACATGGCAAAACAAATGGCCAAAGCAATGGGGGTTAAATTTGTCCCGGTCAATACCGCTTGGGATGGAATTATCCCGGCTCTTATCACTAAAAAATTCGATATATTGATAAGTGGTATGACGATTACCCAGGAAAGAAACTTGAAGGTTAATTTTGTCGATCCATACATTATTGTCGGCCAGACCATTCTTCTGAACAAAAAACACGAAGGCAAGGTAAAATCCTACAAAGACCTGAACAACGCAAAATACATTGTTACATCCAAACTCGGAACCACCGGAGAGCAGGCTGTAAAAAGATTGATTCCGAAATGCAACTACAAATCATTTGAAACAGAAACAGAAGCTGCCATGGAAGTGTTAACCGGCAAAGCAGATGCATACGTTTACGATCAGCCTAGCTGTGTAGTCTTTATGGCTGAACAGGGCGCCGGCAAACTAGTATTCCTTGACAAGCCGTTTACCTATGAGCCGCTTGCATGGGCATTAAGAAAAGGCGATCCTGATTTTCTGAACTGGCTGAACAACTTCCTGAGGCAGGTTAAAAACGACGGACGCTACGACAAAATGTATGACAAGTGGATCAAAAATGTAGATTGGTATAAAAGTGTGAAATAGATGTAATTTTTTAAGGGTGTGGCGGTTAGCTCCATTGCCACGCCCTTAATATCATACCGTAAAGCATATGCTGCCAAAATCCTTATCAATACTAACCAATTTAAAGCACAGAGAAAAACGAACTTATTATCTTTCCGTTATTGCTTTTTTTCTTTTTATTGCAGGTCTGATTGCTGCTCTTTATTATTCTACGGCACAGATTGACTATGTCTGGCGGTGGTACAGCATACCGCAATATTTTATTTTTGAAGATACGATCGGCATACCATCTGAAATCGAAGGTGATGTGGCTACGATTACAATTACAGGTGATAAAGCCCAAATCACTATTAAAGGTGTCGGTGAAACAGCGTCTTATACCGTGCCCTCTGACGGCATCATTGTGTACGAAGGCGATATGATTTATCCGGGAGATACACTGGCCGAATATAAAGAATGGAAGGTCGGCATTCTCCTCCAGGGACTGTGGCTCACGCTGAAGGTCAGCTTTATTGCGATTTTCTTTGGTATATTAATCGGCCTTTTTGGGGGACTCGCCCGAATTTCTTCCAACCCGGCCATTAAATGGTCCATGATAACATATATCGAACTGATCCGCGGGTCTCCGCTTCTGGTTCAGATTTTTATATGGTATTTTGTACTCGGCACCCTTGTCAATAATTTGCTGGCAAAAAACGATTTCAGCCAGATACCGCCTCTATGGTTTGGTGTAGCCGCACTGGCATGTTTCAGCGGCGCGTATGTTGCTGAAATCGTCAGGGCTGGGATCCAGTCGATCCATAGAGGACAAGACGAAGCATCCCGTTCTCTTGGAATGACATATATTCAGAGCATGGTTCATGTCATACTGCCCCAGGCGCTTCGCCGTATTATTCCACCTCTTGCAGGACAATTTATCAGCCTGATCAAAGACTCATCCCTGTTGGGCATTATCGCCATCAGGGAACTTACAAAGGCAACACGAGAAATAGTCACCACTAGTCTTCAGCCTTTTGAATTGTTTTTTGTGTGTGCCCTGCTCTACCTTGTCTTAACTTTTAGCTTTTCAATGTTATTACAATATATTGAAAGGAGAACCTTAGACCAGTGATTGAAGTTAAGAATCTGAATAAGACCTTTTATACACCCCACAAAGTCCAGGCGCTTGTCAATGTCTCCGCAGAAGTTAAAAAAGGTGATGTGGTCGTGGTTATCGGGCCCTCAGGGTCGGGGAAAAGTACTTTTATCAGATGTTTGAATCAACTTGAAACAGCTGACAGCGGTGAAATTATTATTGACGGTATTGATATTTTTGACCCGAAAACCAATATAAACAAGGTCAGGGCCGAAGTGGGAATGGTATTTCAGTCATTTAACCTATTTCCTCATAAAACAGTATTGGATAATATTTCCCTTGCCCAAAGGGTTGTCAGAAAACGGTCAAAAAGTGAAGCCCACCAAAACACAATGTCTCTTCTGGAAAAAGTCGGCATTTCAGACAAGGCCAATGTTTATCCTGACCGGTTATCAGGAGGGCAGCAACAGCGAGTGGCCATTGCCAGAGCCCTTGCAATGGATCCCAAGGTTATGCTTTTCGATGAACCCACATCAGCGCTTGACCCTGAAATGATAGGAGAAGTACTCGATGTTATGAAAACTCTTGCTAAAGAAGGAATGACAATGATTGTAGTGACACATGAAATGGGATTTGCAAAAGAAGTGGCTGACAAAGTAATTTTTATGGACGAGGGAGCAATTGTAGAAGTGGGCACACCCGAACATTTTTTTCAAAATCCAACCCATGACAGAACCAAGCTTTTTCTCAGCCAAATTTTATAATCACTTAGGGGTCATAGTTATGTTAACCATTGATCCCCCGGTCTTATCAGGGCCTGCATCTATTTAACTCATACATTACCTGATGAAAAACCGCTGGCGCCATTCTTTGCCATCTTCATTGAAATGGATGATATTCTCTTCAATGGCAACAACGGTTATGCCGTCTATGTTTCCGCCTGCCCTGACAATAGAATTGTTGATGACAACAAAACGCCGGGATGGATCCAACGCCCATGCGATTGCCTGGATTTTCAATCGTGAATCAACTGCTATTTCCGGTAAATCTTCTATTTTTTCAGTGACAGTTGGTATGGGTTCCTGTTCCCTTG
>JAFDJC010000244.1 GCA_019307665.1 Deltaproteobacteria bacterium
TGAATATTTAACTTTAACTTCGCTGAAATATTCAAAAAAGTCAAGCAGACACTTGGAAAACGTTAATTTTAAAGACTTGCAAGCAGTTTCTCATGAATGTTGTCCGGCTCTTTTTCAAGAGCGATGTCAACTTTTTCCATGGCTTTGTCTAGTTGTCTGCCCAGAAGATAGAATGTGGCAAGCTTGAGATGGGCCTCGATATTATCAGGGTCAAATTTTGAAGCCATGGAGAATGCTTTGAAAGCATCCTGTGGTTTTCCTATCTCCATGTTAGTCTTCCCTAATAGATGATAAGCTTCAGCAAACTCAGGGTCAATCTGTATGGCGTTTTTAAATTCTAGCCTTGCGCTTTTATATTCTCCTTCCTCAAAATATGCCTTTCCTTTGTTAAAATGCTTTAATTTTTTTTCCTCATCAGAAGCGCACCCACTGAAAAAGACAACCGTAATACAAAGAAAAAGACATAATTTAAAAAAACGAGCCATTGTTTGCCCCCGAGACTGTCAAGAGTTAGAAAGTTAAATACTCATTTGAATATTTAACTTTAACTTCGCTGAAATATTCAAAAAAGTCAAGCAGACACTTGGAAAACGTTAATTTTAAAGACTTGCAAGCAGTTTCTCATGAATGTTGTCAAAACTTCCGTTTGACATGATGAGAATCAGATCATTGGCCCTGGCTTCGTTCACAAGGAAATCAATAATCGCCTGTGTATCAGGAAAATAAAAAGCGTTTTTTCCCTTTTTTTTCAGGTCAGCGGCAAGCTTTTCAGATGAAAATCTTTCGTCTTTTGGAATTTTATCAAGAAGAGGAGGTTTGCGTATACATACAATATCCGCCATTTCAAAACTGTCGGTGTAGGTATCCTGAAAAACATCCCTCATGCTGGTATTGGTACGCGGCTCGAATACTGCTATGATGCGGCCGTCCTGAAAAAAAGGTTTTACACCCTTAATTGTTTCTCTAACCGCTGTTGGATGGTGTGCGAAATCATCCATTACGGTTATTCCTTTTTTACGGCCACGTACTTCCTGTCTTCTTTTTACGCTTTTAAAGGTTTCAAGCGCTTTTGCAGTTATTTCCCGTGGTATGCGAAGATTGTCGGCGGAAGCGATCACGGAAAGGGCATTCATAATGTTGTGTTCACCCATAAGCCTTGTTTTAAAACAGCTGAACAGCTTGCCGTTCCGGTATACATCAAAAATGCTCCATGGCGGGTCAACGGTAATGTTTCCCATACGCCAGAATGAGTGTTGTTGAATCCCGTAAGTTAATGTACGACATTTTGCCCGGTCGAGCAGTTTCATCACTTTTTTATCTTCGCTGAACGCAATGAGGGTGCTGTCTGTTGGCAGATCTGAAATGAGCTGATCAAAAACAGATTCTACATGATTGATATCTTTGAAGATATCTGCATGGTCGAATTCAATCCCGGTGAGTATCGTGATTAAAGGAGTATAGTGTAGGAATTTTGGCCCTTTATCGAAAAAGGCGGTATCATATTCATCTCCTTCAATTACGATATGAGACCCGTTTCCAAGTCGATAGTTGCTGTTAAAATTATTAAGGATGCCGCCAATCATGAAACCCGGGTCAAGGCCGGCACAGAAAAGCAGCCAGGCCATAAGAGATGATGTGGTTGTTTTTCCGTGTGTGCCGGTAACAAGTATCGATTTTTTGTTTTTAATCACAAACCGGTTCAGCGCCTGGGGCATAGAGCAAAAGTAGAGGCCCATGGCGTCAGCTTTTACTGCTTCGGGATTGTTTTTGGTTACGGCATTTCCGATAATGACGAGGTCCGGCTTGTATGACAGGTTGTTGCCATGGAAGTTTTCAAGAATATTGATGCCTTTTTCAAAAAGAAAATCGCTGACCGGAGGGTATATCTTATGATCAGAGCCGGTAACTTTAAACCCCATATCCTTTAGCATACAGGCAAGGGCACCCATGCCTGTTCCGCAAACCGCAGTCAAATGGATTGTTTTTACATCATCGGGTATCTTGTTTTTTTTAAAATCCATTTTTTTAATAATTTTATAGATAAAATCCAGTAACGGTTAATTTACATGCCAGCTAAGCCATATCCGACAACACCTCTTCTGCAGCTATGATCGTTGTATCGATATCCTGTTTATTGTGAGCTGCAGACACAAAAAGTGCTTCAAACTGGGATGGTGCAAGGTATATTCCTTTATCCCTCATTTTTTTATAATACGCTGAGAACATTTGCGTGTCAGATGTTTTGGCGTCCTCAAAGTTATTCACCTTTTTATCTGTAAAAAAGAAACCAAGCATAGAACCGACATTAGCCGCCGATGCTTTGATACCTGCATTTTTTGCAGCGTGTTCAAGGCCTGTTGCAAGTCGCGCAGACATTTTTTCAAGTGAGTCGTAAAAGCCTGGTTTTTGGAGTTCTTCAAGCGTGGCAATACCTGCTGCCATGGCAACAGGGTTGCCGGACAAGGTTCCTGCCTGGTAAACAGGCCCCTGGGGGGCAATATGCTCCATTATCTTTTTTTTGCCGCCGTATGCACCCACGGGAAGTCCGCCGCCGATAATTTTCCCAAGACATGTCAGGTCCGGTGTGATCCCATAAAGGGATTGTGCTCCGCCGTACGCCACCCTGAATCCTGTCATTACTTCGTCGAATATCAGGAGACTCCCTGCCTTTTCAGTCAAATCACGAAGTGTTTCGAGAAAGCCTTTGACAGGTTTTACCATGCCCATGTTGCCGCCCACCGGCTCCACTATAACACAGGCTGTTTTATCCCCCTTTTCATCAAAGATTTTTTTAATACATTCTGAATCATTAAACGGAAGAGAAAGGGTATGCTGTATGACGGAGTCTGGAATACCGGGGCTTCCAGGAATGCCGAGTGTCGCAACCCCCGATCCAGCCTCAACAAGCAGTGTGTCGGCATGGCCGTGGTAACAGCCGTCGAATTTAATAATTGTATCACGTTTTGTATAGCCTCTGGCAAGTCTAACGGCACTCATGGTCGCTTCAGTTCCGGAGTTTACCATTCTGACCATTTCTATTGATGGAACCGCGTTGACTATAATATTGCCGAGTTTGGTTTCAAGATCAGTGGGCGCGCCAAAGCTTGTGCCCCTTGACAGGACCGACCTGACAGCCTCTATAACAGCAGGATGGCGGTGCCCCAAAATCATGGGTCCCCATGAGCCGACATAATCTATATATTCATTTCCATCTGCATCAATAATTCTTGCGCCTTCTGCACGATCGATAAAAACCGGTTCAGCCCCCACTGATTTACATGCTCTGACAGGACTGTTAACGCCCCCCGGTATCACCTGAATTGACTCTTTAAAAAAATTGCGGGATCTGTCATTATTCATCTTAGTTCCTTTCATGAAATCGCTGAAGGGTTTTGTTCACTCTTTCCGCATGGAATAACAAAGCCGTAAACAGAGGTCAATAGGGATTTGTCGGCAAGAGAAGGTGTGCGGTGGGTATAAAAAACATACATAAACAAATAGCAGGTTTTTTCTCCTATGTTCTGGGCCGGAGGCCGGATGAATTCGGTCTGGTTCCGGATGAGGACGGGTTTGTCACCACAAAGGAATTCCTTAAGGCGGTAAACGAGGAGGATGGCTGGCGGAGCATAAACAAAGGCACGCTCAATGAACTGAAGATAAGCATGCCTGGTCCGCCAATGGAAATAAAGGGGAATTTGATCCGCGCTGTTGACAGGGGAAAATTGCCTGAACGAACTCTGGTACTTGAACCCCCGAAAGTTCTTTTTGCCGGCATCACAAAAAAATCTTATCAAGCGGTGCTTGAAAAAGGCATACTGCCGACCCGGCATAAATATGTCATACTTGCAGAAAATGAAAATTTGGCTGTGCGTATTGCAAAACGCCGGGATCCGTCGCCGATTATTCTTACAGTGAATTCCGGCATGGCAATGGATGCCGATGTCCTTTTTTATCAAAAAGGTGAATGGATATATCTGACAACGCGTGTGCCGGTTGGTTGCTTTACCGGGCCTCCGGTTCCAAAGGAAAAAAAGCCGTCTGAAAAATCAGAGAAGCAGGAATCTCATAAAAAGAAACAGACTGCCGGAAGCTTTATTCTCGATCTTCAAGACTTGGGCGGGCATAAAGGGCGGAGACGAAATAAAAAGGACGGGTCATGGAAAAGAGATAAAAAACAGATCAGACAGGAAAAGAAAAAGGAATGGCCGGAATAAAAAACAGAATAAAAACCTGGACTTTCCCCAAAAATTATCATGTTTAAAAAGAAATAACTACATCATATAGAGGAAGGTAATCGGAGGGATTATATGCCCAAATTGCAATTGGTAGCGTCCATGTTTGGCTACAAATAATAGCTCCGGGTTTCAACCCGGAGTAACAGGGCACCAAATCGTATTAAGCCCTGAATAGGGCGATGGAAAAATTAGACAAAAATATCTTCCGGTCATATTATTATCTGTACTGTCAATGTTTATCTGTGTATAATTGGTAGAAAAATTTTATCACCATTTTTTTGTAAAAAAAGGGAAATCTTTAGGAAATCTAAGCCCTGGATTTTCAGGCAAAAAAAAGCGTTCACAAAGATCTATCTAAACCCCAGGGAGGCCGAACCTCCTTGAGTTCTCCGGATGAGATCACCACTTATAAATCCGATTTTGATTTGAAATATATTTATCAGATCTCAAGCTCTTTAATTGAAGCATTTATACTTAAACGTTAAAAAAGTTAGAATTTAACGATAAAAAGGTGATTTTAAGCATTGTTTTATCTTCTGTTGTTTGTTTAGACGGCAATCTGCTTGAGACTGTC
>JAFDJC010000062.1 GCA_019307665.1 Deltaproteobacteria bacterium
TTATTTAAATCGTTTTTATTTAAATCGTTTTTATTTAAATCGTTTTTATTTAAATCGTTTTTATTAATATTCTGCCCCATAATAATTCTCTTCTCCAAATGAATGAATGTTCATTCATTTATCAAAGAGTCGGTTGATAAGTCAAGGGGAAATTTTAATGTTCAGGAATTCAAATGGACTTTAACCTGTCTCAACGGAACAATCCAGTCGTGGCTGTTACAAATATCAAGGCATACGCGGGAAACCGCCCTCTTAAGAATTTCATAGTCAGGTGCGGCATCACCGAAAAAATCAGCCATTATTTCAAGGTCAAGTGAACTCGGGCCAGCTGTCTTAAACTGAACCGCTATTTTTCTGGTCTTCTTTTCATACCCTATGTCCGCTAACCCTTCCGGCAACTCTTTTTCAAATATTTCAGGAAGTTGAGACGTTATTGCAGTTCTGTGGGTATAATCAAGCCTGAAAGTTATCCACAATCGGAAACCTGAAGAGAGATTCACCGGGGATTGTGAAAGAAAAGCCAATGTCCGGTAATTGACAACAGCTCCTCCCAGAAGTTCCATTTTTACGGTTTCAGGTGTCTGTACAAGGATTTTGCCGTGCATGCCGCCACTCAGTTTTACCCATTCTTCCAGCTCGCAGGGAAACCAGGGTTCATTTTCAGAAAGCGGCCTTGAACGAAGGTCTAACAGATCTTTTATGGGCAGGCGAAGAGTGCCGCCGGAGAGCGACCTGTTGATCATATGGGTATGAAGGTTTATCGCCATTACTTCATACGGAATCCCTTTAAAAACCAGCAGTTCGCCTTCCCTTACCGGGCCGATATTCAACATAAGCTTGGCCTGCTGCCAGACAAGGGGTAGTGCCTGTTTTGATGCCCAGCCTATCCCGATAATAAAAATGGCGGCAATGGATAAGAGTACCCAGTCGCCTGAAAAATAGAGTACGGCAAGAAGTGCAAATACGGAAAAAAGTACGCCGCAAGAGTAGTAGACAACATCAAACAATCTTGCATAAAAAGAGCGCTTCTCATGATGAATCGGGCTAAACCTTCGAATCGGCTTGTGAAGATAGAAAAAAACGATCCATGTTAATATAAAAGCGAGGAAGGATAACAGCAGGTTTCTTCCCCTGCTTCTGAAAAAAATCTGCATGATTTCCCTTGCAGACTCGGAAAAGTTTTTTCTCTTTCCCAGATGCCTCTCCAGCCGGCCCTCTACAATGTGCATCCTGGTTCTGATTTCATCCTGCCGGCTCTGCCATTCTCGGCGCATATGATTCAGTTTTTCGGCAAGCGATTCTTTTTCAACGTGCCCAAGGAGAATATCAATATGGTCAATCGCTTTTTTAATCTTTAAAAGTTGTAATTCATAAATTTCGATATCATTTCTGTGTCGTTCTATTTCCCTTGGGACGGCGGTCAGTTTTTTCAACTCCCTGAAGGCAGGACTTAAAAGCTCTTTCATTTCCTGTTTAAGATCAAGGCCGGCTTTCTTTTCGTCTTCCATATTTCTGGTTTCAACATTGGTTGCAAGCTGAGCAAAGGTCGCTTCCAGATCATCCTTTTTTAAACTCAGCGCGTTAATTTTTTCCCTCAGTTCCTGCTCCCTGCCGAGCCCTCCCGAACCCTGGAGAATACCCTGAACCCCCTCAATCTCAACAGACACATGATCGATCGACCTTAACAGCATCTCTAAACTTACAACCCTATTCTTCAAATCCTCTTCACTGTTGAAAGGCTTCTGGATATCGTCTGCATAAGCAGTGGAGCACAGAAAAAAAAGCATTAATACAATCTTTAAATATATTTTCATTTTCAGCTGACACCTCATGACGTTAAAAAATGTGCCCATGTTCGAAAAAAAGACTCGAGCCTTGCTCAATACATTGTAATAAAAAGAAATATACTCTTTTTTGAATATTTATCCATGTTTGTCAAGCTATTTATGATCAGATGGGTCAAGTCTTGAATTTTAAGTAGAATATTAGACTTTCACTGCACACTGTGAACGCTTACCCCTATTTCCAACATAAAAAGCCAAATTGTTAAAAAACAATCTTGACATATCATAATTTATGAAATATATTTTTTATAAATTATGACTCATAATAAATTATACTGGTTTAAAAATGAAAAATCCATTTATTTACACACAAATAGTAACAGATGAAGCCTTTTGCAATAGGGAAAAAGAGCGCTCCGATTTTAAGGATTTCATCAATAATTCAGTCAATGTTTTGCTCTACTCACATCGGAAGTTAGGCAAAACCTCTCTAATTCGTTCTGTTTTTAAAGAGCTCAAAAATGTAACGCCAATCTATATTGACTTGTTTGGAACAACTTCCACTGATGATTTTATTAAAAATTTACTAAAAGGTATAAGTGAAATATATTCCAAACCACAGCAACTGGCGAAATTATTAAAAGATAAAATTAAGAGCTTTAATATCCAGTTTTCCTTTAATCTTGATACCGGGGCACCACTTGCGTTTCCTGCCTTTATCCCAAAAGACAAATCACCTGCCCTAACCGAAGTATTTTCAGTCCTTGAATCAATGTCGAAAAATAAAAATATGGTGGTAGCATTTGATGAGTTTCAAGAAGTTGCAAATTATAAAAATGAGTCATTTGAAAAAACAATGAGATCGATTATTCAAAGGCATAATAAAATCGCGTATATATTTTCCGGCAGTCAACGGCATATATTATTTGAGATGTTTACGGATTATAAGCGGGCATTTTACAAACAGGCCCAAAACTATCCATTGCAGCCCATAAAGACCGAACATTATATTGTCTGGATAAAAAAAATATACAAAAAGGCTAATCGACGAATAACAAATAAACAAATAATTGATATTGTAAATCGATGTGAAAATTATCCGGTATACATACAGGAATTTTTCTACCGATTGTGGAACAAAAAAAATGTGACTTCAAGCGCCATAGAAGAAACCGAAAGTGATATTATTAAATTCAGAGAAGCAGAATTTATTTCTGCATGGGATAGCTTAAGCCTGAATCAGAAAAAAACCATGAAACTTATTGTTTTGTCAGGCGGAGAAAACATATATTCTGCCGATAATCTAATGAAGGTTGGATTCACAAGCTCCTCTCAAGTAAAAGTTGCGTTGGATATGCTTCAAAAAAAAAATTTTGTTTTAAAAAATACTCATTATGCGGTTCAGGATGTTTTTTTTAAAAAATATATTCGCATATTGTAACTGCTCTCGGTTTTCAAAATTCAAGACTTGATTCAAGACTTGACCCCTCTGTTCATTTCGGATAAATGAGAATCATGTCATCGTTCAAAGAACTCGATCTTTCGGGCATAAAAACTTATTCGGCGGCTGACAGGAAATCGCTCGTAAACACTTCAAAAGAGGCTGTACCGCCAAAACCGGGAATGACCTTCCGTGAATTCCTGGACAACCTCCCGGGTCTTCTAAAGGCTGATGATCTTAAGGCTGTAGCCAATGCCGTTGTTGAAGCAAAAAAGAAAAACAAGCCTGTCATTATTATGATAGGAGGGCATGTGATCAAGACAGGTTGCAGCCCTGTCCTTATAGATCTTGCAGAGCACGGATTTGCAACACACTTTGCATCAAACGGTGCCGCAGCCATTCATGATACGGAACTTGCCAGATTCGGCACCACATCTGAAGATGTTGCGATCAGCCTTGAAGACGGCTCCTTTGGCATGGCGGAAGATACTGCAGCGCTTGTAAATGCTGCTGCAAAAAAAGCTTCAACTGACGGGAAAGGATTTGGCGAAGCAGTCGGAGAAGCCCTTTGTAAAGAAAACCCTCCTTTTCTCGAACGGACCCTGATCGCCTGCTGCTATAACCTGAAAATTCCGTATACTCTCCATGTAGCACTCGGCACGGATATTGTTCACCAGCACCCGACTGCCGATGGTGCGGCGATAGGAGGCGCATCTTTACGCGATTTCAGAATTTTTGCGTCATCTGTTTCGGAAATAGGTGATGGCGGTGTTGTTCTGAATATCGGCAGCTCGGTCATAATGCCGGAGGTTTTTCTCAAGGCACTTGCTGTTGCGCGTAATCTCGGGCATGATGTAAAAAACTTTACAACAGCCAATTTTGATATGATACAGCATTACAGGCCGACTGTTAATGTTGTCCAACGCCCGGTTCTGCCCGGCGGCGTCGGGTATTCAATTACAGGGCATCATGAAATAATGATCCCCATGTTAGCTGCCGCCATATATGAAAGGGCTGAGCTATGAACGGAATATTCAATCAGGATATATTTTCAAAAAACAACGTGCTTGTTATCGGGGATGTAATGCTTGACCGGTATCAGTGGGGAGAGGTAAAACGAATTTCCCCTGAAGCGCCGGTGCCGGTTGTCAAAGTGCTGGGCAAAACCGAGGTTCCGGGAGGGGCAGGCAATGTCGCTCTCAACCTTTCAGGTTTGGGATGTCCTGTATGCCTTATTGCCTTGTGCGGAGCTGATGAAGCAGGAGACCGCCTTAAGCAGATCCTTGATGCAAAAGGGATCAACACCGTATTTAAGGTAGATGCGTCCAGGTTAACTACGACCAAAACAAGGGTCATGGCCAATAACCAGCAGCTTTTCAGACTTGATGAAGAAAAATCAGAACAGACATCTCCCGCAATTTCACAAGAGATCATAAAGCATTTTAAAGAAAACCTCCCTTCATGCCGTGCTGTTGTCATGTCTGATTACGGAAAAGGTGTTCTCAGCTCTCCTGAAGTTTGCGAACAGATCATTTCCATGTGTAAAAACGCCAAAATCCAGGTTGTAGTAGACCCCAAGGGACGAGACTGGGAACGATACAGAGGCGTGACATGTGTTACACCAAATACAACCGAGCTGGAGCTCGCATCCGGATCAGAAACAGAGGGGAATGAACAGGCGCTTTTAGACTGTGCAAAATATGTCAAAGACAGGTTCGGTCTTGAAAATCTTCTTGTCACACGAGGTCCTGAAGGTATGTGCCTTGTTATGAATAATAATGAGATAGAGACCATTTCCGCAGAAAGCCGCGAAGTGTTTGACGTTTCAGGAGCAGGAGATACGGTTATCGCAACACTTGCAGCAGGACTCGCGGCCGGGTTTTCGATTTTTGAAGCAGCCCGGATCGCCAACACTGCTGCCGGCATTGTTGTCGGCAAACTAGGGACACAGCCTGTGACCTTCTCTGAACTTGATATGGCCTTCGGCAGAAACGGTTCCGATAAAAACGCCGCTAAAATCTTCACCCTTGACGCAGCACTTATCCAGATACAGGCATGGCGGGCAGCGGGAAAAAAAATCGTCTTTACAAACGGATGCTTTGACCTGCTCCATCCAGGCCATATCGATCTCCTCAACCAGGCAAGTTCCTTTGGTGACTGCCTTATCATAGGACTTAATACAGATGCGTCTGTTAAAAGACTGAAGGGCGGCGGACGTCCCATACTTAATGAACATGACCGGGCAGCCATCCTCGGAGCTCTCGAAAGCGTTAACATGGTCGTACTGTTTGATGAGGATACGCCCTTGGCGCTCATTAAGGCACTCAGCCCCGACATTTTAGTAAAAGGAGCCGATTACCGACCCGAGGAAGTGGCAGGACGTGATATAGTCGAGTCTTACGGCGGCGAGCTCCGGCTTGTAAAGCTCCTTGAAGGTTACAGTACAACCCGAATCGCAGACAGGTTTCCCTGATAAATAAGTAAATAATTTTTTACTGATATTTTCTTGACAACTATTCTGATATACCATTAGTAAGGAAAACGCTTTTGACAGTTTCGTATAAAGTCAAAAATTCATTTGTTGTCATTCCGGCGAAGGCCGGGATCCAGTTATTTCAATAGGTTCTGGACTCCGGCTTTCGCCGGAGTGACAGAATTGGGAGATTAATTAATATGGCCGTGAGCAAAGAACTTCTTGATATACTTGCATGCCCTAAGTGCAAAGGCGACATTTATCTGAACGATTCCGGAGACGGACTAATCTGCGACAACTGCAGGCTTTTATATGAAATAAAAGATGATATTCCGATTATGCTTATTGATGAAGCCAAACCTGTCGATCCTGCAAACTGATCAAAAGGCCTGACAGCCATGAGCCTGCCGAAAAAACCCGAACCGGCAAAACTTATCACAGGACTTTTCATGAAGGATAAAACCCTTCTTTATGTTCTGGCAGAAAAGCTAGCAGACAGTTTTGGCCCGATCGATATGGTGAGTGAATGGTTTCCCTTTAACTTTACAGGTTATTATAAATTTGAAATGGGGGAGCCGCTTTTCAGACGTATTCTTGTATTTAAACAGCTGATTAGCCAGGATGCTCTGCCTGATATCAAGCTTAAGACAAATTCTCTTGAAGCCTTTTACTCAAGGGATAACAGGCGTTTGGTTAATATAGATCCAGGGTACATGCTTCTTGAACGATTCGTACTCGCAACCGGAAAAAATTTTACGCACCGGATACATATCGGAAAAGGCATCTATGCTGACCTGACGCTTATCTTTCAAAAAAACAATTTTCAGACACTGCCATGGACATATCCCGACTATTCTGATCCGGATATGCGTGCATTTCTAAGACAGGTCAGGGAAAGATATAAAATTGACCGTCAATTAACATAAGGATTTTTCTATGATAAACAGCATGACCGCATATGCCGCGGCTGAGAGCAGCAACGACAAGTTTTCGGTCCATACGGAGATACGCTCTTACAATCATAAGTACCTCGATATCATACTTCGAACTCATCGGAGATATGAATTACTTGAAGAAAAAATAAAGGCACTTATCACTGAAAAAATCTCAAGGGGAAGGACTGAAGTAAGAATTAAAATAGAAGATACTGCAGAGCAGACGCAAAACTTTGAAATTAATGAATCAATGGCTAAAGCATATTATGATGCCTTAAAGACTCTGAAAAAAAGTCTGGGCCTTGACGGTCCGCTATCCCTCGATCTTTTTGCCGCCGCAAACGGAATGATAGTTCCTGTGGAAGATGAAGCAAACATTGAAAATGCATGGCCTGTAATAAGGGAATCGGTCATTACGTCTGTCAATGAACTGAATATCATGAGGCAGAGGGAAGGAGAGTTTATTGCCGGTGATATTCATAAACGAATCGACTATATAGAAAAAAGTATCGATCAGATTGAGGAGACTTCTTCAGATATTCCTGCCAGATACAGGGATCGCCTGCAAGAAAGGATAGCTACATTGACAAAAGGCATTGTCGATCTCGATCCTGGCCGTGTCACGCAGGAAGCCGCGCTTCTTGCTGATCGAAGTGATATTTCAGAGGAAATTGTAAGGTCAAAAAGCCACATCAAGCAGTTTCGTTCAATCATGGATTCACCTGAGCCGGCCGGCAGAAAACTCAATTTTCTGCTGCAGGAATTCAACCGGGAATTCAACACCATAGGTTCCAAGGCAGGCAATGCAGATGTTTCGCATACCATTGTTGAGGTAAAGGCTGAACTTGAAAAAATCAGGGAGCAGGTACAAAATATTGAATAATGGAGAAGAGGTATGGAACAGTCACTGTTAAATATCGGTTTTGGTTGCAACATTATTGCAGAGCATGTCATCGGCATCATGTCGCCCAATTCCCAACCCATGAAGCGCATAAAAGATGAGGCAAAGGAATCGAGACATATGGTTGATGCCACTTTCGGCCGAAAAACCCGTGCCATTATCATCACTGACAGCAATCATATATTTCTTTCAGCTATATTGGCTGAAACAATATCCCAGCGTTTTGCAGCGCTAAAGGACAAAGCGGAATAACGTTATTATATGAAACAAAACTTGCCGGGAAAACTGATTATCGTATCAGCTCCGTCAGGAGCAGGCAAAACGACTCTCTGTGATGCTATGGTCAGACACTTTGACAACCTTGTTTATTCAATATCTTATACCACCAGGGCGCCCCGACATGATGAAAAAGAAGGAGAGGATTATTTTTTCATTTCAGAACATGAGTTTAAAAAACATATAAAAAATAATAACTGGGCAGAGTGGGCGAAAGTGCATGATCACTATTACGGCACCCATGCATCGTTTATCAGTGAAAACCTGTCCGTCGGGCGGGATATACTGCTTGACATTGATGTCCAGGGTGCGAAACAGATTATTCAGAGATACCCTGATAGCACCACCATATTTATTATGCCTCCTTCCCTTGATGTGTTAAGAATCCGGCTGGAATCAAGAGGAACGGATAGTAAAGAGGTTATTGATAAACGTCTTGAAAATGCAAAACAGGAAATAGACAAAAAAGGCTTGTATCAGCACATTATTGTTAATGATGATCTTGAAAATGCTATTAATGAATTAATCACAATTATTCATGAAAAAAATATATAAAACAGAAATACTATTCGGCATTCATTCCGTTATAGAAGCTCTGAAAGCCGGAAGAAGAGATTTTCATGAAATTTACATATCCAAAGAAGGTGCTTCATCAAAACGAATATTTTCGATAAAGGAACTCGCGGATCAAAACAGAATACCTGTCAAAGACATCCCGGCCACAAAGCTTAAATCAAAAACAGGATCCGACTTTCACCAGTGTGTGGGTGCGCTTGTCAGCCAATACCCTGTTGAGGATTTTTATAAAATAACCGCATCTTTAAATTCTAAAAGTTTTCTACTCATCGCAGACGGAATTCAGGACCCGCAAAATCTCGGGGCGCTCCTCAGGACAGCACTCTGTACGGGCGTGAATGCAGTTGTCATTCCAAAAAACAGGGCAGCACCGCCCACACCTGCGGTTTCCAGAGCATCTGCCGGTGCATTGGAGCATATGCTGCTGACACGAGTGACCAACATTACAGATGCCATCATAAAATTGAAGCAAAAGGATGTCTGGATAATCGGAACAGATATGCTTACAGAGAACTCCGTTTTTTCCACAGACCTCACCGTTCCTTTGGCCATGGTCATCGGCAGTGAAGGAAAGGGGATACGACCACTTGTTAAAAAGAACTGTGACCTTGTTATTTCAATTCCCCAAGATGGACCGATCGGTTCCCTGAATGCTTCAGCAGCAGGGGCTGTTATTATGTATGAGGTATTCAGACAGCGGTCTATTTGCAATAGAACATAACTTATTCTGAGACTGATTCATCTAATGGTTTGTCTGGGGGCGAAAAAATCACCATCAGAGCCGGGGCAAGAATAATATCCGCCAGCAGAGCCGTAATGATCGCCAGACCTGCGATAGCCCCGAAGTTGATCAGATTGATCATATCTGAAGCCACAAAAAGGAAAAAGCCGCTTGCCAGGACAAGGCTCGTAAACAGCAGTGCTCTGCCCGTGGTGAGCAGTGTCTCCTGTACCGCAAATTTTACATTGCCTGTATTCATGTAGTATCGCCTATAATTGTGGAAAAAGTGAACCGTATCATCCACTGCAAGGCCAATGATAATGCTGCCGATAAGAATGTTGGACAGATCCAGGTTCATCCCTGCATAGCCCATGAGGCCCATTGCAATGATCACCGGCAGCAAATTGGGAATCATGCTGATCAATCCATATTTTACATTGCCGAGCAGAAGAATCATCATTACCGTAATTACGACACCGGCAATGATATAACTGGTCATCATGGTTACAATGACATTGTAAATGGTACGGGTTAACAAAGCAATCATACCTGTAATAGTCACCTCACCAATACCCTGAAATGTTTTCTCCAATTGGGAAATAATTTTTTTCTGAATGCCGGTGTATGTGTTGGCATCCTCCCACGGCAGCTTCATGGTAATACGTGCCTTGCTGTATTGGCTGTCGATCAGGTTTTCCAGGTCATCGGTGCCCCCGTTTTCAAACAGAATAAACTCTTGGGCGATTAACTCACTATCTTGAGGAATACGATAGAATTCATCGTCATTGGCATTTAACGATTTATGAATCTGCTTTAAGGTATCTGCCACAGATATGGTTTTACCGATAAAAATATTGGACTCTGTAATATTTTCAGCAGCGCGATTGAATGCCTCCAATCTGTTCATAATATCAGGCTGGTAAAGGGCATTTTTCTGCTTTGTTTCCACCACCGCTTCTAACACCATACTTCCTTTCATTCCCTTGTCGATAACTTCCACACTTTTTGGAAACGGATCATCTTCCGGAAACCAGGCAACCGGATTATGTGAAAAGCGTAACTGCACAATCCCATAGCCCGCAACACTGAGTATTAAAAACGTCATTGCTAATACAAACCATGGCCTTCTTGTGGCAAAATCCCCTGCCCCTATCAGCATGCGATCAAAAAACACAACTGAATAACTCCCTTTTTTCTCTTTGCGGCGAATAGGCAAAATGGCAATAAGAGCATGCAACAGTAAAAGAGTATACAATAATGACAGCATTACCCCGGATGCAGCAAAAATTCCAAGATCTGCAATAGGCGCAATTTTTGCTCCGGCAAAAGACAACAGGCCGGCGGCGGTTGTCATGCTGGTCATAACTATTGCCAGGCCGGAATGCCCCATGGCATAAGCCATTGCATCATCCTTGCTCCCACCTGATAAAAAACGGCGGTAAAAAACCGCCAGAAGATGAACCGAACCACAGACCCCCACGGAGATAATGAAAGAAGGAATAATCTGCGTAATAACGGTAAACGGCCTTCCAAACAATGCAAAAAGGGACAGAGTTGAAATCATGGAAAGGATCACAACAATAAAAGGAAGCAATACACCGGAGATTCGCCGGAACAGGAGAAACAACAGGAAAAAAATAGTGATGACAGCAATCGCCGTGAAGCGGGGCACGTCTTTCTGCATCCTCTGGTTTATAGAGAATGAAAGGACCGGACCTCCGGCAACGTATATCTGGAAATCTTCATTATTATACTTTTTGGTAATATCCAGAATCTTGGCCACAAAGGCTGATTTTTCTTCATCGTTCAGCTTTCTGTCAGAATCTTCTCCTATATCTGTTTCTTCTTCATCTTTTTCGTCTTTTTCATCTATGGATTCAAAGTCAGCATCTGTATCATTCGATGTGGCTTTATCCGACGGATCAAAATACACATCCGACTCTAAAATGATTGCCGTAAACTTTCCATCTTCAGACAAAATGTAATTACGATACAATTGATGAGGCATTGCATATGCTTTAATGAAGTCGATATATTCTTTCAGGCTTTGGGTATCGTCAGGCCAACTCTCCATCAATTCTTCAATAATCAGCTCATCTTTTTCACCCCTTACAGCAGTTACATTTACAAGACTTGTAATGTCATTAAGATGCGGTACGTTTTTTTCAAGTTCCCCATGAATGACCCGCAGTTTCTGTAAAAACGGTATGGAAAAAATCTCCGGGGCTTTAATTGCGACAACGACTATCTCATCCCGACCAAACTGCTCACGGAACTGTTCGTATTTGACCATTTCGGGATCATCGTCGAAAAAAAATGCCTCTGTGGATGTGTCAACAATTATATGGGGGATCTGGGCGGCAAGAATTCCGATAAGAACAAGCATAGAAAAGACCACCAGCCATTTATGCCGGAATATGAAATGGGACAAGGATTCAAATGATTTTTCAATTCGATAACGAATATTTTCCATAATTCACCTAACTGCTGATCTACCTTTTCTGTTTCCCGGGCTCAAGTTAAGTCTTGAGCGGGTATCTCGCCTGTGTTATTAAAGTCAACCTTGATGAATTTGCAAAAAGTCTCAATCCCGTCACTCCGGCTTCCGCCGGAATGACAAAAAAATAAAATTTTGGCTTCTGACAAAATCATCAACTTTTAAGCATATACTCATTTAAATTTAAAGCTATAAAATTATTTTATTAATCTTTTATAATGAGCGAAAGGTTTTTTTACCATGGAAAAAAAAATCACAAAAAACAGCGACAAAACCCTGAATGTGCCGGATATTCCCATCATTCCCTATATTGAGGGTGACGGCACGGGACCAGATATATGGTTTGCCACACAGACTGTTCTGAACAGCGCTGTGGAAAAAAGTTACAGCGGAAAGAGAAAAATCGACTGGCTGGAACTTTTTGTAGGAGAAAAAGGGTTTAACAAAAACGGCGAATGGCTTTCCGAAAAAGCACTTGATGCCATCAGAGAGCATGTTGTTTCAATAAAAGGCCCCCTCACAACTCCCGTAGGAAAGGGATTCAGGAGTCTTAATGTTGCGATTCGTCAAAAGCTTGACCTTTTTGCATGTGTACGACCGGTAAAATATATAGAGTCTGTACCAAGCCCCATGAAAAATCCTGAAAAAATTGATATGGTGGTGTTCAGGGAAAATACGGAAGATCTTTATGCAGGCATAGAATGGGAGGCGGAAAGCGATGAGGCTGAAGATATCATCGCATACCTTACTGAAAAAATAGGCGTAAAAATACCGAAGCATGCCGGAATCGGCATCAAGCCGATCAGCGCCGCAAATACAAAAAGACTCGTTGCAAGCGCCATATCATATGCCATCAACAACAAACTTCCCAGCGTTACCCTTATGCACAAAGGCAATATCATGAAGTTTACAGAGGGTGCCTTCTGCAAATGGGGATACGAAATCGCAAAAGAACAGTTCGGTGACACAACAATTTCTGAAGCCGACGTCTGGGAAAAATTTAACGGCGTCGCTCCAAAAGGAAAAATAGTCATCAAAGACCGCATCGCCGACATGTTATTTCAGCAGGTGCTGCTCCGCCCGGACGAATTCTCAGTGATAGCGGCCCCAAACCTTAATGGAGATTATATTTCAGATGCACTGGCAGCGCAGGTCGGCGGTCTCGGCATGGCACCCGGAGCCAACATCGGCGATGACTGCGCCTGCTTTGAAGCTACCCATGGCACGGCACCGAAATATGCAGGACAGGACAAGGTCAACCCGGGTTCATTGATTCTTTCAGGCGTCATGATGCTGGACTACATAGGGTGGCATGAAGCTGCCGAGTCTGTCAGGAAAGCTGTTCAGGATACCATTAAAACAGGAACCGTTACATATGATCTTGCACGACAGATTCAAGGGGCAAAAGAGGTGAAATGCTCCGAGTTCGGCAAAGCGGTTGCCGAAAGGATCCAAACCACATAAATGATGCTAAAAATTCTGACCCGCACGTTAAAAGCATTTCTGTATCCGAACAAATGCCTTTCGTGCGGATCTGTTTTTCAAACCAACTCTCACAACCTGTCGGCACAGAACGTAAACAAAAATCGAGAAGGGCTTAGTCCTCT
>JAFDJC010000063.1 GCA_019307665.1 Deltaproteobacteria bacterium
TGGTCAACACGCTGTTTCAGAACATGTTTATCCTGAAAATCGCTTTAAAAATACTAATCCCGATATTTCATACTCCAATATAAATAAAGGTATTGGACATTTTGTTGTAAGAAAAATTATTTATAAAGAAACATGGTGGGAAACTGCTTTAATACCATTAAGAATTTTTTTTCAAGGACAGGACGACGACCCAATCTATTTTGATGGAAGATTGAACCCCTTTCTTTTTTTATTACCCTGTCTTGTTTTTTATAACAGAAAAAATTATTCCACTGAAAAAAAAGCCGAGGTGTTAATTCTTATCAGTTTTTCAATTCTTTATCTACTCTGTGTCTTTTTTCTGAGAGACATGAGGATACGTTGGGTCGGACCGATCATACCGCCCCTTGTAATCCTTTCAATGTATGGTCTGCAGGATGTTTGGAGTTTTGTTTCAAATTATATTTTTAAAAAAAAAAGAGTGCTGTCCAAAGCACTCATTGCAGGAATTGTATCTTTAATGCTTTTCATTAATGCTGAATATATTATAAACCTTTTTAATTCCGTTGAACCCTTCTCATATATTAATGGCTCAATCGGGCGTGATGCTTATATTGAAAAACGACGGCCTGAATATGCCGCATTAAAATATGCCAATAAACATCTTGGAGAAAACTCCAAAATTTTTGGTATATTTATAGGCCAACGTGGATATTACAGCGAAAAAGAAGTTTTTTTTGACTTTCATTTACTTGATGATTCTGTTAAGTCATCAGAATCATCGGATAATATTTCTATTGATTTAAGGAGTAAAGAAATTACTCATTTACTTATAAAGTATGATATATTTAATAACTGGGCAAAACACCATTTTAATGAAAAAGAAAAAAGTATACTCAATGAATTTATGGAAAAAAAGTTAAAAATGATATTTTCCAGAAACGGTTATCGTCTTTACCAATGTATATAATAATGCAGGGTATACAATTAATACAGATCTCTTTTAATACAAAACGGGGAAGAGAATACAATGTATAAAAACAAATCAATATGTGTGGTCGTTCCGGCGTACCATGAAGAAACTCAAATCAGTGATGTGATAGAGACAATGCCGGAATATGTTGATAAAATAGTAGTGGTTGATGATGCAAGCAAGGACAAAACAGCGAAAATTGTAAAACAGCTTCAACAGAACAGCAACCGCTTGATCCTTATTGAACACAACGTAAACCAGGGTGTCGGTGCAGCGATCATATCCGGATATAAATGGGCAAGAGACAATCAATATGATGTAACTGCTGTCATGGCCGGAGACGGTCAGATGGATCCTGAAGATCTTGTCAGCATTATCACTCCGGTTGTAGAAGGTCAGGTGGATTATTCAAAAGGCAACAGGTTGTTTTACGGAGATGCATGGAATATGATCCCGCATTATCGTTATCTTGGCAATTCATCTTTATCGCTTTTAACAAAAATCGCCTCAGGCTACTGGCATGTTACCGACTTCCAGAGTGGGTATACAGCAATTTCTTTAATCGCCTTGCAACGGCTCGATCTTGATTCCATATACAAAGATTACGGCATGCCAAATGACATTCTAATAAAATTGAATATGCTCCATTTCAGAGTCAGAGACGTAAATATTAAACCGGTATATAACATAGGTGAAAAATCAGGGATAAAACTTTTAAAAGTTATACCAAGAATCTCCTGGCTTCTTATTAAAGGTTTCTTTAAAAGACTTTTTTTCAAATATGTCATCAAGGATTTTCATCCTTTAGTATTTTTTTATATGCTATCATTTTTCTTATTTCTTTCAAGCATACCTTTATTTATAAGGCTGGTTTATATCACGGTTATACGCGCTGATATCCCGGACATAAATGCACTGGCTTTTGCTTTTACCATCATCAGCGGATTACAAACAATGTTTTTCGGCATGTGGTTTGATATGGAATACAATAAGAATTTAAAATGACTTTTCAACTATCATTTTCAAAATGCCATATCAACGGTAATATTTACCATGCACAAATCAGAGCCTGACATTTTGTGATGTAAATATATAATATTTTTAATCGGACATCGATGAATACAAACAGAACCTCCATACAAAAAAAAACAAAAATTGATAAAAATTACTACACCGGAAATTTAATAATCCAATGGCTTGTCAGACGATTGCTAAAAAAGATTTCCTCTTTGCTGCAAAAAATAAATGCCGCATCAAGGTTGGGTTTAGATGTTGGCTGTGGAGAAGGAAATATAATTTATTACCTTAATAATATGGAGACCATTAAAAACTTAGTCGCGGTTGATTTAAACAGGGAGAAACTCAAATTTGCAAAAAAAAATTACCCGGTATGCACTTATTTAAATGCAGATGTTGATAAATTAATTTTTAAAAATGATAGCTTTGGCTATATAATCGCTACAGAAATATTTGAGCATTTAAATGATCCGATATCGGCCATGAGAGAAATACAGCGCGTTGCCCGAACTGGAGCGTACCTGATCATTTCCGTCCCTCACGAACCCTTTTTTCATTGGGGTAATTTGATCAGAGGAAAATACTGGAACCGGGGCGGCAAAACACCAGCCCATATTAACTTCTGGAAGCGTTTTGAATTCAAAGAATTTTTAAACAACTATATAGCGATTGAGGAAGAGTATTGCTTCTCTGTTTTTCCATGGCTTTTATTTATAGGAAGGTTTAAATAAAATATCGTGTAAACTGTAATCGGAATTATTATTTTCATTAATATAGCTATATGACTTTATATAAAATTACGAAATTAACTAATTTTTCTTTAATTCTATGAAAAGCAGATGGAGCAAATATATAATCTATTTTTCACTGTTATCTTTAATTGTTGTACTTTATAAGGCAGAATATCTTAAAATTCCCCATACTTACTCTCCGATGCTGTTAATCGGCTCTTTTTTCTTTCTATTTGTCGGTTTTATAATTAACTCAATATCTCAAAAAAGACTGTTGGTAAAATCCAAATTTTTGATTAATAATCATCATGCACTTGCTATGGTCGGTTTGAATGTCTTCGGCAAATATATTCCCGGTAAAGTGTGGATGGTTATGGGAAAAGCAGTGTACCTTTCTGAAAATTTGAATTTCCCTGTCGCAAGTTTGTCTTTACTGTTTTTAAATGCCCAGATCATAGGTTTATGGTGTGGCCTTATACTTGGCATCCTCGGTCTTTTTTTAAATAATGCACTACATCTTTTAAGCTGGGCGGGTCTTATAATTTTGATTTTTTTCACTGTTATTATGTTTTCAAAAACAGCGCATGATACAATATTGAACAAAGTGAATAAATTATTAAGGAAAAATCTTAACTTACCCCTCCTTTCGATACACGATACGATATCTTTAATTCCGTGGTTCTTTGGCGGATGGATATTTTGGGGAGTT
This sequence comes from Deltaproteobacteria bacterium, assembly GCA_019307665.1. Taxonomy (GTDB): domain Bacteria; phylum Desulfobacterota; class Desulfobacteria; order Desulfobacterales; family SURF-7; genus JAFDJC01. Next base: position 3,410 of record JAFDJC010000063.1, read on the forward strand.
GGCTTTTTTTTGCTTGCTTCAAGTATTAGCAATAATTCTTTACCTTTTTCGACTATATTTTGTTTTCCTCTTGCCGGTACTTTAGGGATTTTGTTTATTTTCGCACCCGGAGGCATAGGAATACGTGAAGGAATAATGATCGGTTACCTTTCTACCCTTAATATTACATTACCTGAAGCAATTACTATATCAGCAGCCTCAAGGTTATGGTTTATAATTGGCGAAATATTTATTTTCGCTACCGGCTATATAGCTCATCGCAGACAATCTTTTTCACCTGTTATTCATAACAAAGTAAATTCGGAATAATGTAAAAATGTCATATTTTGATTATACCCAAAAGATGTATATTAAACTGGTTAAAAGTATAGCAAATAACTATAAAACCTATTCGGTCCTCGATTACTGCCAGGCTCATAAAAATAATTCTTTGCAAGATAGCTATTTCATTATCCGTCATGATGTAGATGGAAATATAAACAATGCTCTTTCTATGGCAAAAATCGATGCTGATTACGGAATCCGGGCAACCTATTATTTCCGGACGAAACCTTTTTTTCTATACCGACCTGATATCATGACTAAAGTGGCCGAACTCGGACATGAAATCGGTTATCACTATGAGATGTTATCTGATGCAATGGGAAATTTTATAAAAGCCCGGAAGATGTTTAAAGAAAATCTCGAAAAATTAAGGAATATTGCACCTGTGAAAACTGTATGTATGCATGGCCGTCCTTTTTCAAAATATGATAACATCGATTTTTGGAAGCGATATTCGCTTGAAGAATTTGATCTTGTCGGCGAACCTTATTTAACAATTGATTATACTGATAAATATTATTTTTCAGACACAGGCTTATGCTGGAATAATCATCGATTTAATCTTCGAGATATTGTAAAATCAAAAGGAAATTTGGATATCGGAAGCACTCCTCAATTGATAGATTTTATTAATACGCCTGATGCTAAGAGAGCCGCTGTTTTAACTCACACCAATATATGGACGGACAGCGCATCAATATTGATGTTTTATAAAATCGTTTTTTATGTAATAAACAGAATAAAATATTACAAAAAAAAACAGATGGTCAATACCCATATGAATGCGAGCAATGATTAATGATTGTTAGATTGATGAAGGCTGAAGATAGTCGAATAGTTAACGACTTCGTGGATTCACAAAATGATGCTTCTATATATCATACCTGCAATTGGAAAAAAGTCATAGAAGACACCTATGGATACAAATCGATTTATATTGTAGCTATTCAGAATGAGTGTGTTAAAGGTTTACTGCCTTTTTTTCAGGTTAGAGGACTTACTGGTAAAAAAAGATTGATCAGTCTACCATTCAGTCATTCGGTTCAACTGCTACACGACTCGAAAACTACTTTGGAAAAAATCCTCGCCTATTCGGAACAAACAGCAAAAAAATAAATGCTGACTATATTCAGCTAAAATGCGATTTAACAATTGAAAATGATAGATGGGTACAAAACAGTTTTTTTTTTGAATCTAAACTTAAATTAATGAAACCAATCGACGATATTCATAAAGAAATTAAATCAAGTACTCGGAGAAATATTAAAAAAGCTGAAAAAGCAGGGGTTAAAATAAAAACAGGAATATGTAAAAAAGATTATATTGCTTTCTATGAATTAATGACGGAAACTCGAAAAAGACAAGGGTCACCGCCCTATTCAAAAGCTTTTTTCACTCACTTATTCAGCAACTTGGATTCTTCACAGATACAACTCTTTATGGCCTTCAAGAATGACCAACCAATAGCGGGCATTATAATGTTCTATCATGGCGCAACAGCGCTTTATGCCTATGGGGCATCAGTAAGTGATACTAAACTGCTCCAAATGCGCCCAAACGATTTGCTTTTTTGGACAGTAATAAAAGATGCAAATCAAAAAGGATTCAAAGATTTTGACTTCGGTATAACACACCTTTCTAATCAGGGACTACTAAGGTTCAAATCACAATGGGGAACTATCAATGAAGAATTTAAATATACTTATTATCTTAATAATATTAATAGGACACCATCTATTGACAGATCGGGTAAAATAGCCAAGCTCATTTCCAGGATATTCAGGGTGGCACCCCCACCATTGCTCAAAATAACCGGCCCAATAGCCCTTAAGCTACTTGGTTAAATACTATGTGCCCAAACAGCTATCGCGAAGTGTTTTTTACACTTAAAATTGCTGATATATTCCGTTATTGCAGAGACGACCTGTTTTGATTCCTGTTTTTAGAAATATTGTATTAAAAATTCAGTCAATATTTAATGGCTTTGATCCGCTTGCGTTCGGACCTCCAATGCAGTTTGACCATCCAAGCTTACATCCTATTTTCATTGTCGGTGCGCCACGCTCTGGGTCCACTTTGCTCTATCAGTTGCTATTAAAACATTCAAAATTAGCCTATATTTCAAATTTAATGTCTTTGACACCAAACAAGATGGTATTAATAGCTCGTCATACAAATCGATTGCATAAATTCAATCAACTAAAAGAAAGTGACTTGGGTTATTTGTCCGGCCTATTCAGCCCCAGTGAAGCCGGTTCAATTCAAAAAAAATGGTTTGAATCCGATTTTTCGGAAATATCTTCCAATCAAATTCGCAATACTGTAATAGCCATTACTCACGCTTTTTCAGGTCCGTTTTTAAGTAAGAACCTGTTAAACAGTTTGCGGTTGAAACAAATTAAAAGAATCCTTCCGGAAGCACGGTTTATTTTTATACGACGCGATCCTCTTTATAACGCTCAATCTCTGCTATTATCACGAAAAAAAATGTTTGGGACCATAAACAAATGGTGGAGCGTTCAGCCTATAGGATATGAAGAAACCCTCAAATCAGATCCTTTTTACCAGGTCATATGGCAGGTGCTTGAAATAGAAAGAACGATAACTAACTTCTGCAAAAAATATTCTCCTGATACTATAAATATAGCATACGAAGACTTATGTAAGAATGTAAAAAAAAATGTGGGAAAAGTTTCTGAAAAGTTTTCTGTTGAATTAAAAAAAAATGTGGGATTTGATGATATTGGGCATATGAACGCTATTAAATTACCTCTCGAAGATTGGTCTAAAATAGAATATTATCACAAGAAACTCACCAAATTGCATGACTCATAGATATCTTTTCAATTGTTTTATCTCTTTTCGGTTTCCAGGCTATATTTGATTTTCTTAAGCCTTTCAATCCGCTTAAAAATAGATTCTGTAATTTCCTCAAAGGTTAGTAAACGGAATGTAATCCATTCAAAACAAAATCGTTTATATCTGTTTTTAATCATCCTGTTATCCGGGTTTTCCTTAATAAGCTGATCGAATATTTTTATGCCCTGCTCTTCATTTTCAAGGGTAAACGTCTGCTCTATCTTCAGCATCATATCGAGATTTTTCTTTAGATCTAAATCGCCTCCATTATCATCCCACCATTTTTTCCATGTTGAATGCTCATACCGCTCAGACGCATCAAAATCAACGCCGCAATAGAAAGCAAGATCTTTTGCCAACTCATGGTCATAATGTTCGAATGTGTCGATTGAGGGGAACTGTAAGGTTTCAATCAATACCGGCAACCCTTCTTTTTTTCCTGCAAGGATTAATGATTTTGCCGCAGCCCTTTGCACATAAACGTTTTCGTCTTTCAAGAGTTTTTGTAAAGCATTTAACGACAAAGTGTCAGGCGGGAAATGTCCTAAACCTATTGCCGCATTTTTTCTTATGATATCATCCGGATAATCAACAGCATTAAAAAATTGTTTTTTGATCTCATTTAACAAACCCGAATTATCTGTTTCCTGTCTTTCTAATAGATATCCCAATGCCTTTATTGAAGATCTTTTGCATTTTATGGATAAGTCTTTTTTAAATACGTCAATCAGCGGAATTACAGCATTCTCACTTCCGGTTTCACCTAAAGCAACTATTGTGGAGACCCTGACATCTTCATCAACGTCATTTAGTGTTTTAACGAGATATGGCTCGGCACTCTTCACATGCCACCAACCAAATGTACCGGCTGCATATTTTCTGACAAAAGGATCCTTTGCTTTAAGCAACAATGTGAAATGTTTTGTATGCTTATTGGTTATTTTATGATTTGTAACAAAAGTCGTAAAAACTTCAAGAATATCCCTGTTCAAATCATTATTTTCAGAGACAACTAAAATGTCAGCCAGTTCAGATACTATATCAGGTCCTTTCTCAATTATTTTTCCGATTGCGGAAAACCTGGCATAAAGATCAGGTTTAAGGAGACCTGACAATTCATTCCGTATAGAGCTTTTTTCAATCTTTTTGAAAATCTGTTCATTTTTTTTGGTATCAGTTTCTTGTTGTCCGAACTTTACATCTAATAAAAATGCCTTGTCTTTATATTCAGTGTCGTAACATATTCCATGGTCGTAATAATTATAATAATGATTGTCCTTTCGATTGTTTTTATAATAATAGTCCTTTCCTCCAAGATCTATAAGTATTCCATAACTCCAATCTTCAGGTTCAACCGGAGGCAAGACGCCTCCACAGCTTTCGCCATATCCTTTATGTTGTGCAAAATACCTGTCATTTCCACTGTAATCTATTAAAAATCCTAAGGCCTTTGGTTTTTTTGCAGATCCATAAGAGATATCAGCCATCTTTTGCTGTGCGGTATTATTCAGTTCAGATTCTGCAAGTTTACTTTCTCCAGATTCCATTTCTTTTTTTACTATCTCCTTTATATGATCAAGGGTTGGTCCGTATATATCATCGCCTTTATAATCGGCAAGTATTGCCGTTGACCTGTCAGAAGCAGCACCTCCGGTTTCTGATTTTGCAAAATAGTAATCATTACCACTACGATCTATCAGAACAGCATTGGACAAATGTACGGCAAACGCCAGGCTGTAGCCATTTTGCGGTAAATATTTGTCATTCCCGTTATGATCTACAAGAGCTCCAACTGACATGAAATAACTGCTCCCCATAGTGTTTCCGTGACTCGCATAATATGTGTCGTTACCCTGTCCGTCACTTAAAAACCCGATGCCGCCATAAAGAGATGGATATTTTTTCCAGTCCGGAGAACGAATTGAAAGTCCTGCGCCCTGTGCATGACACCATTCATCAGCAACAAGTTTTGTTTTATTTGCGTTTCTGTTTGCAATATATGTATCATCACCATTTGTATCGCAGAGGACACCTATTCCCATAGATGACCCGCATCCCTGCCCCATTCCGCGAATAATATACTTATCATTACCGTTTTTATCCAATAGCAGACCGGTCCCGAAAACAGCAAACCCCTGTCCCATCATCCCCATTTGATAGGTATCATTGCCTCTCTTGTCCTGCAGAACACCGATGCCGAACATGCCGCTCCCCTGCCCCATATCTCCACCAAGATATTTGTCATTTCCTTTTATATCGATCAGCATGCCTATGGATAAACATCCAAATCCGTTTGAATGGTTCATTCCTGATTTGCCGAATGTGTCATCACCTTCTATATCTATGGCTATTGCGATTCGGCCCGGCACTTTATTTCCGGAAGCAATCTGCCCTAAATAACTATCATTTCCTCCAAGGTCGACTACAAGCGCCCCACTCCCTTTGAATTCATTGTCATCACCTCCAAGGAAAACTATATCGCCGATGGGAGAAGGTATTTTTAATAAAACTCCTTTCTTTTTCATTCCACCAATAAAAAACCGCGAAGAACCCCCCTCAGATTTCGCCTGACTGCTGTAATTGCATAGATCATCAACAGCTCTTGAAATCAGTAAGCCTGCTTTATTTATTCCATTAAAATCTATTTTTCTTGATATCGATACAATCCTCTTCTGGACATGAACAGGAGCTGTCAAAAAATTAAAGGATATACCGTCAGGAAAGAAAAAAAGTTCGGGTCTTGTTTCGATAAATCTTTCATCTTCTTTTGATAAACCTGCAATAGCGTCCTTTAGCAGAATGCTTCCTTTTAAAATATTGTATAAAAGATTTCCGATTTTTCTATCAAACTCTTTAGAAAATTTAGCCTGCTTTATCAGTTTCAATGAACTATCAGCAGGAATTTTATTATTAGCCCTGAAAATTTCAATATATGACGCTTCAAAGCCTTCGGTAAATTCTGAATAGTCGAAATTTAAGTGTTCCGACAGCTCTCCATTGTTCAATGTTTTAAAAGTGAATTGGAGGATATCTGCAATACCGCTATCTGCATTCTGCTGCAAACTGTCTGAAGTGTTATCAGCCCATTCTTGTAGAATAAAAGGAGATCTTGCCATACGATCAATCAGGCTGTTTCTGCAAATCAAATGGTAACCTTCTTCAAGATAAAGGGGCCGTACCAGATCATCATTATTCAGGTTAAGGATCTCAAAAATATGCTCAAGCGGATTGGTATTTGACGAAGGAAAGGTTTTTCCCAATCCTTCTTCCCTGTTGTCTTTGTTAGACCCACACCCAGAGGAAACTGTTATCAGAAGTAATAAAGTAATTAATAATGCTGCGGCACCCCTTATTCCCATATCATGCGAGTCTTTCATTGATGATTTCAGAAATTTCTTTTACTTCAATATTGTTTTCCGCATTTCCGGCTTTTACGGCATCTTCAAACATGACCGCACACACAGGGCATGCAACCGCCAAAATTTGAGCCCCTGTTTCTGCGGCTTCTTGTATCCTGCTTCTTGCCGGACTCTCCGGACCACCACCGAGAATATCCGTAAATACATTTCCACCGCCACCACCACAACAAAGTGAGTTCTGGAGACAGCGGTCCATTTCCACAGGGACAACTCCGGGTATAGCGGCAAGTGTTTTTCTGACCGATGCATATTCCATGTTGTGACGTCCGAGATAGCAGGGATCATGAAATGTAACCTTAACGGTTTCTAGACTGTTTTTGAATTTAAAATTGCCGACAAGTCTTTCCAGTATTTGTGAATAGTGAAATATTGTAATGCTTCCTTCTAAAAACGGATAATCATTTTTCATGGCGTTAAACGCATGAGGAGAAAGGGTAATTATTTTACTCACTCCAAGTGAATTGAATTTTTTAATGTTTTCTTCGGCAAGATGCTTGAAAAGCTCCCCCTCACCCATTGCCTTTGCATCGTTTCCGTCACAAAGCTCCTCTTTTCCAAGAATGCCAAAAGAGATCTTTTCTTTTTTAAGAAGTGATGCGACAGATCCGGCGATCTCCTGCCCCCTCGGGTCATAACTTCCCACATCACCGACATAGAAAAGGTATTCCTGGTCTGAATACGGCTCAATATTTAATCCATTCGCCCAGTCTCCTCTCTTTTTTTTGGAAAGCCCATACATGTTTCCGTGATTATATGCCTTTGTCAGGCAATCTCTAACAGCTGGGGGTACGGTTCCATTGTTAACAAGCTCTTCCTTTCCAGCAGTGAATGCCTCAAGAAGATAATCTTTGATTTTAGGCAGTGTGCAATGTTCCACACAGTTTCCGCATGAAGCGCATGAAAACATGATTTCCTGAAATCTTTTTCCCGGTTCTATTTTTTTATTAACCCAGGCATAAAGAAGCCACATTCTTCCCCCAGGCGAAAACGTCTCAAAACGATATTTAGCATATGAAGGACAGTTAAGGTCCACATAATTTCCTGGGAGCTTGCAGTATCCGCATCGAAAACACCGGTGCAATATTTCCTGGTGTTGCATATCAGTCCACCTCCCAGTTTCCGGGATTCATGATTCCTTTGGGATCAAGTACCTGCCTTATCCTGTTCATCAGCTCAAACATCTTTGGATCCATTTTTTTTATTATCTCCTTTTGAGCGGGGGCCTCGGCCTTCCATGGAATGCCGCCCATGTCAATTACCGCCGCATTGGTCTCCTCAAGCGCTTTCTGGGCATTGGCCACGTCCGTAGCATCTGCACGGTTAAATGCATAAGCATAGAAAAACATCATGCAATGATTCACGCCGATAATTCTTGAGCCCATTGAATAAGTAGTGCCGCATTTTTCGGCAACCTCAAGGCCCAGGGCATATGCTTTCGGATACATATTCACCGGCATGATGGCGCCGACATATTCGAACCCCCCTCCCTTTCTCACGTCAGCAAAACGTGACAAGGTGCGCGATGGCACGTCCAGGAAAATGCCTTTCATGGCTTGGGGAAGCATCATAAACCCGCCAGTCTTATTATCCAGATATTCCTTAACAGATGCCCGGATCAGGTTCCTTTTCCATACCAGTTCTTCTTTGGTCCGTGCCCCGTAATTAATGTTACAGTGCTGGAAACCCTTTGCCCAGTCCGGTTTTGGAGATATCCAGGTCACTATGTCTTCTGCGATCTGTGCTCCCGTCACCCTGTACAAAATGTCCGGCATCATTTCAGGATCTTCATGGACAAAAATACTCACGTCATTTATCGGGTAATCCGGATACAGTTTTATTGAAAGTTTGGTCATAACACCGGTTGTTCCCGCCCAACCCAGGAAAAGGCCTGCCAAATCAGGCAAGGGCGCCCTGGCAAACCAATAGTCCGACATTGAACAGGAACCTATTTTGACAATTTCACCTGTCGGCAAAACCACTTCTACCCCGTTTAACATGTCTGAGTGAAAGCCTGACGAATGGGACAGATGGCCTGAGCCGTGTATTGCGATGTTTCCAGCCACTGTGGCTATGGGTGGTGCATCCGGCGCCGAATGCTTCAGCCCCGCATGATGTTTTTTAAGATATGCCTGAAGCATGCCCTGGGATGTACCTGCCTCGACCAGAGCGTAGCGGCTGATTTCATTCACTTCGATAATTTTATTCATCCGCTTCATATCAAGGATGATGCCGCCTTTTAACGCCCTGGTCAGTCCTGAAAGCACAAGTCCTGCACCCATTGGAACAACAGGAACTTCATGTTGATTTGCAAGCTTCATGATTTTCGAAACGTCATCCGTGGTACCGGGCATCACCACGAAATCAGGCTTGCAGGGCTCCATGGTTCCAGGATCCATGGAATAAATATATTGCTCTTCAGGCTGTCCTGATACAAATTCCTTTCCGACAATCTCTTCCAGAGCTTTTAACACGTCCGCCATATTCTGACTCCTTCATTGTTCACTAATTCAGTGCAAGCTGACAAAGATCGCTCATCAGAATCGGTATGATTCCCCTCTCGGTAACAATGTCACTCATGGTAAAAAAACATGCCGGGCAGTTAAAGACACAGTATTGGGCGCCGACATCTTCCATGTCATCGATGTTTCGTTTCTGAATGTCGTCAGCAAGATCATCCCTCTGTTGAATTCTCGGCACCCCACCGCAGCACAATGCATTGTCACGATCATATTCCCTTTCAACACGTTCTGCGCCTATCTTTTCAAAAATATCATCGACCCAGTGCTGTGTTTCAGGTATCAATCTGTTTGAACATGGCCTCTGGTATGCCACCTTTGTATTTAATGGACGTATCTCCCCTTTAAGATCGTCAAGCTTTTTTGCCAGGTATTCAAAGAGGTGAACGGATTTAAACGGCACTTCTATCCCAAAGGCTGGTGCCAATTGTGTAAAAGTTCCATAACACTCATCATGAAAGCAGATGATTTCATCGACCCCGCTCCCCTCAAGATAATATTTTTGAATATTATTGATAACGTTTGGAAGCCGTTCGCGGATTATCGAATTTTTCGCAAAATGGAGCCACATGATGTTGCAGAAAAGATCACTTCCCACTATTGTGGAAACCCCTTCATAAAGCTTTCCGCGGATGCATCCCAAAAGCATCGGGAAATAACACA
>JAFDJC010000245.1 GCA_019307665.1 Deltaproteobacteria bacterium
ACTCCATGACGCCATTAAAGAGGCCCTGGAAAGGAAAGAACAGGTGCTTCTCTTTCTTAACCGAAGGGGTTTTGCCAGTTTCCCGGTATGCGCTTGCTGTGGTGAATCTGTGCGCTGCAAAAATTGTGACATCACACTTACATTTCATAAGGGAATCAATGCGTTTAAATGTCACCTGTGTGGATATACAAAAGCTGCGGTGTCAGAATGCACCAACTGCGGTTCTCCATCCATAAAAACACTTGGAATGGGAACTGAAAAGATTGAAGCAGGTGTGAAAAAACTGTTCCCTGAGGCAAAAATAGCGAGGCTTGACAGAGATACCACCACCCGCAAAGGATCTTTGCTGAAAATTTTAAAGGGTATTCGCAATCATGACACCGATATATTGATCGGCACTCAGATGGTGGCAAAGGGCCATGACTTTCCCAACATTACCCTTGTCGGCATCATCTGCGCAGACCTTTCTCTGAGTTTTCCGGACTTCAGGGCAAGCGAACACACCTTTCAGCTCCTTGCACAGGTTGCAGGCCGGGCAGGCCGCGGCGACAGAAAAGGACACGTCATCATGCAGACCTACAATCCATCGCATCTCTGCATTTCCAATGCCAGAAACCAGGACTGCGATGGATACTTCCATCATGAAACAGGCTTCAGGAAAGCACTCGGATATCCTCCTTTCTCACGCCTTGCCCAGCTAAAAATTTCAGGAAAAGACAGGATGCTGACAAAAACACATGCTCTTAAAACAGGAAATGTTTGCCGGCAGATGCTTCAGGAAGGTGCTTATTGCAGAAAAAACCTTGAGATGCTGGGGCCGGTTGAATCTACGGTGGCAAAAATTGCAGGGCGCTACAGATGGCAAATTCTGTTAAAATGCTCTGAAAGTGAAACTCTTCACTCTTTTATTCGCAGCCTAATGTTTGAGAACAGATCACTGATGATTCAAACACGGAAAGTCAGGGTCAGCATAAACATAGATCCCGTGTTTATGATGTAGCCTTATGATATGACCTCATTATATGACCTCATGATATGATCTGGTGAATCAGTTCTCTGTTTATTTTTTTCCAGAGGTCATCGGGTGCGGGAAGATTTTTTCCGTCCACGCTTAACACCGGGACAGCTCCGATCAGTGAATTTGTCATGATAACGCGGGCTGAAAACAGATCAACAGGGTTTACTCTTTTGCTCTTAATGCTAAAGCCCCATTCTTTAAGAAGGCTTAAGACTTTTTTTTGCATAATCCCAGAGAGAACCGCCGATGACTGCGGCAGAACCACAGACCTGTCCTCAATCAGGATGATATTGGCTGTATTTGTTTCGGAAACGGTACCGTCGGGATTCATGATTAACGCTTCATCCGCGCCATTTTTCTTTGCCCATTTGCCTGCAAGGAGATAATACAGGTAATTAAGTGTCTTGTGGTCTGCAAGGGGCGTCTGCCGGGGTTCAGGGTATATGGCAAGTCTCTGACCACTTTCGTCCTTTTCCAATAAGCGGTGAATATACGGCCGTGCCGTCACTACAAGGTTATGATTGTATGGCGGTGTTTCCCGGTCTCCGCTTGTAGCCATAATTTTAACTGCCGCGGTTTCATTGCCCAATCCGTTTTCCCTTATGACCTGACCCACAATATCCTTCCATGTCAAATCAGGCGCTTTTCTAAAAAAGAGCTCCTGCCAGGACTTGTTGAACCGGTCCATATGCTCATCCAGAAATTGAGGGATTCCTCTCTCAACACGTATTGTTTCAAAAAACCCATAGCCATATAAAACACCCTGGTCTGTCACAGGAAGATAAGCATCCTGTTGTCTCTTCAGCACACCGTTTATCCATACTACAGGATGCATATCGGGTTTATCCTCCGCGCCTCCAAAAATCTCCATCAAAGATCTGCCTTTATGAAGGGTCTCTTCAAACTCCTCTTCAGGAACGGAGTCAAAAACAATTCCGCCGCCTGCGGAAAAAAATATTTTTTGATTATATATGGTAGCGGTACGGATAGCGATGGACAGGTCCATTGTATTATGAAAGCTTATGTATCCTATGGAACCGGTGTAAATATGACGACAAACCGGTTCAAGCTCATCGATAATCTCCATTGACCTTATTTTCGGGCAGCCAGTGATTGAACCGCCAGGGAAAACCGCCCTGATTAAGTCAACAGAATTTCTATTCTCAGCGAGCTCTCCCTTGACAATCGAAACCAGGTGAAACACATTATCATAGGCTTCCAGTTGTTTGTGTTCGTCAACATATACCGAGCCGCCTCTGCAGACTTTTCCAATATCATTGCGCAAAAGATCCACAATCATTGACAGCTCAGCGTTGTCTTTTTTGCTCTCTTTTAGTTCACTGCCAAGCCTTTCATCCTCTTCGGGTGTTTTTCCGCGGGGCCTTGTCCCCTTGATCGGCCTGGTTTCAACAGACGCACCTTTTTGCAGAATAAATCTTTCAGGTGACGTGGAAACGATTTGATGGTCTCCTGCATTAATATACGAAAAAAACGGAGCAGGATTGCGTTTAAAAAGAGATTTAAAAAGGCTGAACCCCGAACCGGTAAAATCCATTTCAAAACGCTGTGACAGATTGACCTGGTAGACATCACCGGATGTGATATATTCCCGGATTTTTCGGATTGATTCCATATAGTCATTTCTTGTGAAAACTGATTTAAAGCCTTCCCTGTTTCCGGAAAAGCCTTCGTACTCCGGCAGCTCTTCGGACATCATCCTGTAAAACCAGTTCATTTCTATTTTTTGGCCTTTTTTCTGATTTTTTTTCCGGCCTTTTTTATAATCAGGGGCGTCTCTGCCTGTCCTCAACGGCATGCATATTGATGTCCGGTTGTGTTTTTTATCATGGATAACAATAAGTGAGTGGGCATAAAAACAGATATGCGGGAGAAGCAGATTGTCAACTGACGTTCGGGGCAAGTCCTCAAGGCCATCCTTTATATCATAGGACAGATATCCCATCAGGCCTGCTTTCACAGGCATCTTATTGTCAAGCCCGTCTATTCTGAACTGATTAAGAATGATTTGAAGTGTATCCAGCGGATCTTTTTCAAAAAGAAAAGATTTTTTTCCCACTTCAATTGATATTTGTCTTCCGTGGCCTTTAAATATAAGCCAGGGCTTTATACCAAGGATATGATATCTCGAACTGTCCAGGTTCCCTCCGCTCATCATCAGTACTGTTCCTGGTATTTTTGCAAAACGCGTGGCAATGTCTATAAACGGTTCATCAGTCTTGAGCTTTTCAGTATGCACTCCGGAGAGTTTGCCTAAAATTGCTTCCATGTTATCCATTTATGGTCCTGGTATAAGATGGTCCTGTTTTTAAAAAATTTTCCACCAGGGAAAACCCATGTTCAGTCATAAAACTTTCAGGATGGAACTGAACCCCATGCAATGGGAATAAAGGATGGGACACGCCCATGATGACTTTATCACTTGATCTTGCCGTTATTGTCAGATCTGATTTTTCAGCCGGTTCTATAACCAATGAATGGTACCTGGCTGCAGAAAAAGGTGTCGGCATGCCTTGAAACAGATACTGCCCGTTATGGTCAATTTGACTGGTTTTGCCGTGCATGGGCAAAGTCGCGCGTACTGTCTTTCCGCCAAACACTTCATTGATACACTGCATTCCGAGACAAACACCTAAAATGGGCAGTTTTTTATAAAAAGATTTGATTAAAGGCATTGATATTCCGGTATTACCGGGTTTGCCGGGGCCCGGACTGATCAATAAATAGTCCGGGGAAATTTCTTCTACTTCTTTCAGCGTAATCCGGTCACTCCTATATACATGGATTGACAGTCTGTACCGCATAAACATTTGTACAAGGTTGTAGGTAAAAGAATCGTAGTTATCAATTACCAGAAGTTTATTTAATGTGCTTTGCAAAACACCTTCCCCCAAAAAAAATAAAAGCCACCTGACCGAAGTCTGGGTGGCTTTTGCCTATTACATAACCCGGTTTAATCTGACTGTCTTTGGCTGTGACATACACCAGGCAGGAAATAGGGTCAAGTAAAAGCTGTTTTCAGGACTTTCTCTAAATTTTTTTATTTAAGGAGTAAATAAGGTATAAGCTAAGGATAGCTAACAATAACGCCATAAAATTATAGAACAGAATTGTTTTTTCTGAAAAAAAACCTGAAACAGATTCGGTATAAGTGGAAATAAAACAACCGCCTGAATCTCCGTTATCTGTATTTGCCACGTGACTTCTGATACTATCGTTTTCTATCACTATAGAAATTTCTGCAGTATCGCAAAGATTGTCAGCGGTTCTGACTTCTACGACAAAGCTGAGCTCAGTCCCATCTTCATCAACAAGAGGCGCTGTAAAAGTTGGAACAGCGGCAGACGAATCGGAAAGTGTTACGGTACTGCCCTCCAGCTGTTCCCAGTGGTATTCAACAATGTCATAATCTATTTCCAGATTATCTACGTCATCGAGGATAACGGTTTCTCCCTCTATTACACTTTTATAAAAAGAATTCTCACTTAAAAAAGATGAAATTCGGCAAGACGATGAAGTCTGAAGAGTGTCATCATATGTCGATGCAAACCTATCGTCATCTACGACAAACCGGGTGTCATCGACGACAAACCGAACGCCGTCAACGCTGGTGCTGCAGTCCTCACTGTTGGAATAAATCACCACATATGCAGTACCGCTGAACTCATATTCACCCAGGACATTCCATTGGCCTGGATCGGACTGCTGATCCGTTAATGCCTTCTCAAATGTATAGGTGGCGCCGGCATCTTTACTGTAAATTGATCTGTTTTCATAAGAGTTTTGCCCTACAGAAGGCTTCCATGATCCATTCCATGATGTACCGGGACCGCCATTATCGATGATGAGCTCGGACGACGAGGCCGGTACAAACCGGATACCGTCAACGCTGGTGCTGCAGTCCTCACTGTTGGAATAAATCACCACATATGCAGTACCGCTGAACTCATATTCACCCAGGACATTCCATTGGCCTGGATCGGACTGCTGATCC